>DASRMN010000080.1:0-2723 GCA_035647935.1 Clostridia bacterium
ATAGATAAAATATGCGAATCCCGGGATGGATAGTATAAACGGCGCTCACGAAGAATTTCGCTTTTAAGGATCCTTCGCGGGTTGGATTTATTCTGTACGTCTCAGGATGACAATCAGTGAGAAAGGTGCTTTTTCACACAGCCTGGCGGTTTGGCGTCCCCTGTATTTTAGGTTATAGTGAATGCATCCTCATCAAGGAGCAGATCAGAAACGTCTGATATTATTTGATCCAACATGGGTTCATCAATTCCGAGGAACTTAATGGCTTCGCCGGAAAAATTATAAACCATTCCGTCCACACCCAGCCCTATGCCCAACGTCATCACAATAGCATCCGCTATGTGAACAATTGATGTAAGCTTGGGATTGATAGTTGCCTTTTCAGGATTATGATGATATGCAATTGCTTCCGCCAGCTCCTCCGGCAGGTTCCATTTTTTCGCAATTTCCGCTCCCACTTGACCATGGTGAAAACCTAAAATCTCTTCTTCCGCATCCAAAAACGATATATTTTCATTCTCCACTAAATTCATAATTTGTTTGAAATATTCCGTTAAGTAATAACTGACTATTACCTTCCCGATATCACGAAGCAGTCCCGCCACATAGGCTTGGTCCACCCTTGCGAAATGCACCTTTCTGGCAATATATCTGGATATAATTGCACAGGATTGCGATTGTTTCCAAAGCTCATTTTTCTCTAAACCATATCCGGGAACCTCCCTCACCAATAAACCCCCGACAGATGCTGTTAAAGTAATGCTCCTTATAGCTTGAAATCCTAACAAAACAGAGGCTTCTGAAATGGTGCTAATTCTTCTGGGATAACCGTAATATGCCGAATTAGCTAATCTCAAAATCCTGGCAGTCAAGCTCTGGTCCTTCATAATAACATTTTCAATATCCCGAACAGTTGAATCCGGATCCTCCGTTAACCTCATAATTTCATTTGTAATATTCGGTAAGGTAGGAATATCCTTTACTCTTCTAATAATTTCTTCTAAAGTTACTTTTGTCATGGTCTCACTCCTATCGGTGAATATTATACTCCCGACTATACTCTAAACCATTTATATATTGCTATATATAGTACAATAGTCCAATTTATATTATTTTTTATTGTGTGAATATTTTCTTCAAATCCTCTATGTTTAACTGTTGTTTACTGGCAGCCTTGTTTTCTTCCCTTATGGCAACATAAATTTCTTTGCGGTATATCTCTATATCCCTTGGTGCATCGATACCGAGTTTTACCTTACCGTCCTCTATTTCAAGTATCTTTATTTCGATATCATTTCCTATGATTATGCTTTCGTTAAACTTTCGTGACAGCACTAACATTTATCTACCCCCTTCTGTGGCGGCGGTATCCTGTTTCTCCGAGTCTTTATTTGTTACAACAGATTTTTTAATCTCTTCTAATATTAAATGTTTTCTATGATAACGATCGTCCTCCAGGAAAACCTGTTTCCCCTTTTTGTTCGCCACATTAATTAAAATAGGGGCTGCTAAATTTGCAGTCATTTCTTTAATATCCCCCGGGACTACAACTATTGTGTATATATTTATGTCCTTATGGGATTCTATATGTAATTTCTCGACTACATTTTGTGGTATGTCAAATTCATAATCCTTCTTAAATACAAAAGGATCGACAATAACGAACGCTAGATCAATATCATCTACACATTGAAGCCATTTAAAGGGTATATCCCTGTCGGGATTTTCCACAACAACATACTTTAATAACTTTTCAAATCCCGGTATTCCGTCAACAAAATTGATTATATCCCCCTCTTTAATTTCTATTTCTCCGAAATGCTTAGTTTTCAAAATCATATGTGCATCCCCCGCCTTTTAAGATTGTTAATTAATTATATACCATTATGTATGTCATATAAAGATATATGCTGTAAAAAATTCTTCATTTACTCTATTTTCTTCAGTTTTATTGCCGATATTTATTATGAGAAAATAATATAGATATGCAATTTGAATATCCGAAAAAATTGGAGGTGGAATCTTGAAGATTAATGGAATACAACCAAGTGCATATGTTGAACCGATTAGAAATGTAAAGACCGAACATCCGAAAAGAGAAGAAAAGGACAAGGAACTACTGAATAAAGCTGTAGAACATGAACCCTCACAAGACAAAAAACCTGTTACATATACAAAGACCGGACATATATATGATCAAGCAACGATAAACAAATTAAAAAGACAAAGTGAGGAAGCCTATTCCTATCTCAGGGGACTGGTAGAAAAACTGCTATTGAGACAGGGGCATTCTATAGAAACCATAACCATGGATGAATGGGATAAAATCAAAGTTGATGAAACCGCAAGACTGGAAGCACAAAGCCTGATAGAACCCGGCGGGCCTCTCAGCGCAGAAGCCGTCAGTGACCGAATAGTGGATTTTGCCAAAGCAATCTCAGGTGGCGATATAGAAAAACTCGACAAACTAAAAGGAGCTATAGAAAAAGGTTTTAAACAGGCAGAGGCAATACTCGGGGAATTACCCGAAATATCGAGGAAAACATATGATCTTATTATGGAAAAACTGGACGCTTGGGTTAACGAGGCAACGGAATAAAAAAACCGGCGATAAATAATTACAGTCCCTAAATTTTTTTGTTTAGGGACCGTTTCTTTTGGGGTATATACGTATTGAAAAATAATTGAATGAATGCTATATTGTATAAATGTTACATTGTTAG
>DASRMN010000081.1:0-2021 GCA_035647935.1 Clostridia bacterium
TACCATGAACGGTGATGAAGTCCGTAGGGGAGAGGAAGCCCCCGAAGAGCCCAACAACCAAAACCTTGGTTGAAGATATAGTCTGGCATATACTGAAAGGTATATGATTGCACGCAAGCAAATATGGCTCCTCAAAGTGTACTACAATTATTAAGATAAGAATTATTGACAGGGAGTCAGGGGATTCATTTCTCCTGGCTTCTTTTGTATAATAGGCATCAAATTTTAAATTAAACTGGTTGGATTTCTAAAATTGGAACAGGGGGATAAGCAATGGATATTGGAAAATTAAAACGATGGGCTGATAAGGAGATGCTTTCTAAGGAAAAGATAAAATCAAAACAAGCAAAAGCGATAATAGAATTTGAACGTCTTTTTGAAGTAGCAGATGAAAATTATATTTTGTGGAATGGTAAAATAAAAAAATGGTTGGTCAGTTTGTTGCAGATTTTCGTAAATATTTTGATAAGAATGGTTTTGATGTGGAACTCCAAAATCAATTCGGCAGTAATGGTACGATTACCGAGGTTAATGCCACCTACAAAGATTTGGAATTTAAACTGTCCAGTGTAAATTATGACCGTGGATATATGTATATACAGGGCCCCAAAAATATAAATGAAGAAATTCAGGTTACACTTGCTGACGGTTTCCCTAATTATTTTGTATGGAAAGAAAATATTGAGGCTAGGGGTAAACGGCTTATTGATATGAGCGGCCTGGCAAATGGGATTTACAAAGGCTCTATTGAAAGAATTGTTATAGAAGAAGAATTAGATAAATTTATAGAAGAAGAACTAGACAAACTTACAGAGGAAGAGTTGGGTAAACTTATGGGGCAATTAGCACCAATGTTAATCACTTCCAAGAATCCATTGACAAGATTGATACTGTCCATCTTTGTATTCGTAGGTCCGGTACAGATCATACATATAAAGACTTTAAAGAATTAATTGAGGATATGGAGAAAACTGGTGTAAGGGAAACCTCCGAAAAAATAGTATAAAGTTGTCGGGAACAGGTGGAGCACCAAATTAAGGGCATATCGTATAGCAGATGGAGAACCCGCTGAGCAAGTCTAGTCATAGTGGGTCCCGGATATCGTCAGGTAGCTAGTAATATTAAGCGTAGACAGCAAGGTGGTAGGCGGTAAGTGTTAAGCTGAAAGTGACGTGTTTATTATGTTATTTTCCTATAGTGGCGAATTCATTTGTCGGAAATTATTTGGATTCAGATTCATTCGGAGATTACATTGAAAAGCCCAGTTTTTGCAATTATAGGGATTAAAAATTCTTTTAGGGAGAAAAGGAGAATTTATAATGGTGAGACTGTCAAAATTTCATTTGGAGCCGTATGTAAATGAAATATTAACCAAATTTTGAAAATGTTCATGAACAGGGATTGATGTAGAGGAAACTTTCAACAAAGTATCTGTTGGGAATTTATTTTTCCTAGATTTTTTTTAACGTATCATTTAGAAAGTAGGTGTATCAAACATGGAATATATTTATTATGGCTTGGGATTTTTAAATACAAATAATAGCATAAAGGTTGTTTTAGATAAGCAGGCTAATGTAATTTTATTGGATGATTTGAACTATTAGCATTATAAAAACAGAAGGACCTGTAATTGTTATGGTGGATTAGTGAAATAGTCTCCATTTGTTATAGGAATACCTAACTATGCACATTGGAATTTAGTGATAGATTTAGGGAGTGCATCTGGGCAACTGAGGCATTCTGTTGAAATTATTAGGTAATTGTGAACAGGCACCATTGTGCATTTCCCAGTAGAAAATATTCTGTAAGGATAAGCAGTAAAAAGCATTATAGGAATCTCTGGAACAGGGATTTTTACATCCGATAAAAGGGGCCAAGGGGTCTGGATCTTCAGGGTTAAAATCAGATTTGGAATCGACTATCCGGAAAAGAAATTATAAATATTATTTCTAATTTCTAAATACTAGAATTGTAGAATTAATGATTTGAAATGTGACAAATAATTGGTTGAGGTGATGACC
>DASRMN010000082.1:0-6167 GCA_035647935.1 Clostridia bacterium
TTTTCAGATTTACAATATATTTGTCTAATGTATTGTTCAAATCAATATATTCAATATCGGTTAATAATATTTTATTAATATTTTCCTTCAAATGCGGAAAAAATTCTTCCAGCCTCTTATCCTTCATGTTATCCATATTTGAGGCTAAATATGCCACTATTTCTTGATGCTCCGCCACAGAAAAATCTTCTGCCGAAATACTGTTTAATATATATCCTATTAATTTATTATCAGTGAACATAAACTTGATTAATTGTTTTTCCGCAATAATGTGGCCTTTTTGTTCAACCAAAGGTACCATCTCTATATAACTATTGCTTTTCTTATAACCTGAACCATGTTTGGGTCTATTTCCACGAATAAATGTATTCCTAGTTTTATTTAATATCTCTAATCTGATGGACTCTTTTGAAATGCCGGTTTCATTTGCAACCTTTTCAATATAACCTTCCCTTTCTATCGGGCTTTTCACATCCTTTATAATATCTGATATTTTCTTTGCAAATTTAACCTTGTCCTCTATAGTATCCCCAAAATACTTGTTTTTTGCCAAAAATATCTTATAATCTATTAGACTCATTGAATTATAGATATGTTCCTGAAATTTGTCTTTGCCATGAAGTTTTATAAAATCATCCGGATCTTTGTTGTCCGGCAGGACCAAAACCCTAGATTGGCAGCCCTTTTCGTTTAATATATCAAGACTTCTCATAGTTGCTTTTTCCCCTGCCTCGTCACCATCAAAACATACTATAACTTCATCGCAGTATTTTTTAAGCAACTTACCTTGGAATCCGGTTAAAGAAGTGCCCAAGGAAGCCACAGCATTCCTAAACCCCGCCTGGTGCAGAGCCACAACGTCCATATAACCTTCAACCAGTATTATTTGCCTGTTTTTAGCTTTTCTACGAGCAAAGTTTAAACCATAAAGTATATTGCCTTTACTAAATACTTGTGTTTCCGGTGAATTTAAATATTTGGGCATTGAATCATCAATTACTCTTCCACCGAATCCTACTACATCTCCCCTTACATTAAATATGGGAAACATTATTCTATTACGAAAATAGTCATAATATCCGTCCGACTTGCCTAGGCGTATTAACCCACATTTTTCAATATCATCTAAATGATACCCCTCCTTTTGTAAATATTGCATTAAACTATCCCAACTACCAATAGAATAACCTAACCCAAAACTCTTTAATATCTTAGGGGTGATCCCTCTTTCTAGTAAATATTTCAAAGCAGGGTTAGGTTTTTTAGTCAAGTTTTCATAAAAATATAGCCCTGCTTTTCTGTTGATCTCGTAACAAAGGTTTTTTCCCTCAATTTGCTTTTTTATATCCTCCAACGATTCTGTTCTATTAATTTTGATATTAGCCCTTTTGGCCAGCAGTTTTATAGATTCTATAAAATCCAGATTTTCCATTTTCATAATAAAACTGATCACATCCCCACCTTCGCCGCATCCAAAACATTTGTAAATTTGTTTTTCCGGATTAATAATAAAGGAAGGGGTTTTTTCATTATGAAAAGGACATAATGCTTTATAAGAAAGGCCTACTGATTTAACTTGTATATATTGAGAAATAACATCCACTATTTCATTTGCATCCTTTATTTCATTAATCAGCTCTTCAGAAAAAAAATTTCCCATTATAATCACCTATCAATACCTATATCGTTCGACATTAACACTGTTAATTCCTTCTCTAACTCCCAAAAATATAATTGAAAATATTTACTTGGTAATTTTAAGTATTTGTTGTTAGGGAACAAATTTATCGTAAAAAAGTTGAATAGCATAAGAATCTGTACATGATGCAATAAAATCAGTTATATTTCTCTCTAAACCTTCCTTGTCTATGTTATTATAATATTTAAAAGGCATCTCTTCGGGGTGATTTATAAAATAGGTGTACAAGGATTCCACAATAAATTCCGCTTTCTTTTTTTCCTGTGAACATGATTCCCCATAATAAACGTTTTTAAACATAAAGCTTCTTAAAACATTCATTGCCTCCAGAATTTCTTTACCTTGATAAATGTCAATATCTGTCCCTTCACTTAACTTGTCATTTGTTGTACTTATCATATCGGTCACAAACGTATTAACTCTTTCGCTGTGACTTTCCCCTAACCCCTCTAACACAATAGCCGGCAAATCTTTCATACCAAAGATACCCGCATTGATGCTGTCCTGAACGTCATGACACAAATAGGCTATGCGGTCCACCTGTCTCACCAATTCTCCCTCCAACGTTTTGGGTTTGCCGGGTCCTGTATGATTCAGTATTCCATCCCTTACCTCAAAAGTCAGGTTTAATCCTTTTCCATCACGTTCTAAGACATCCACAACCCTAAGGCTCTGTTCATTATGTTTGAATTCTCCACTCATCCTGTTGAGCACATATTCTCCCATATGGCCAAAGCATGTATGTCCAAGGTCATGCCCTATGGCTATCGCTTCAGTTAAGTCCTCATTTAACTTTAATACTCTTGCCACGGTGCGGGCGATTTGATTGACTTCCAATGTATGGGTTAGCCTTGTCCTGAAAAGTCCCTCATTTACAATAAACACCTGAGTCTTCCCTTTTAAGCTTCTAAAGGATTGGCAATGAATTATTCTATCTCTGTCCCTTTGGTACGCCGTGCGGATATTACACTCCTGCTCCGGGTTTGTTCTCCCCTTAGTGTTTTTACTGATCTGAGCAAAAGGAGATAATGTGGTTTCCTCCGCCTGTTCTGTAATATTTCTAATAAGTGGGCTCATTAACTTCAACCTTCCCGTTATATTATAGCTATTTAAAAACCTTCTTAACTATAATACGTCTAAAACCCGAGAAATCCTTCTTTATTGAAGATATTTTCTATAATATAACTTTTGGGTTGCATTTTGTTTATACCCGTTCCTGAACCTTTGACACAGATGGACAACTATTTTGTGCTATTGGATGGCACAACATGGAAAGTTGTCTTATTCACAAAAAATAAAAAGAATACAAAAAAGATATATTTGTATACTAACCTATTCAGACTTTTCATAATTAAAAAAAGGGAAGAAATATACCCCTCCCTTTTTATATGCTTTCAGAAAGCTTTTATGGAACATCTACGAGAATTTTTTCAAGAGTAACCCCATCCACAGGCTTGGCCAGATGTCTGTTAAACCCCGATTCTATGGCAAGTTCAATATCCCGCTGTGCGGCATATCCTGTCAATGCTACTAGGAATAAATCTTTTAATGATGGTTCGTTTCTGATACGCTTTGCTGTTTCAATGCCATCCATTTCGGACATGCCGATATCGCAAAATACAACATCCGGTAAGAATTTTTTTATTTTCTCAATACCCTCTACGCCATTATAAGCCGTATCGACTGTATGCCCCTTCAGTTGTAACATGGTACGTAGCATTTCTGCAAGATCATGATTATCTTCTATTAACAATATTCGAAGGGAACGCGGAATTTCATTCTTAAAATCTTTGTTTGGTTCTTTCTTTCCGGCTGTCTCAATGACAGGCAATCGGATGATGAATTGTGATCCTTTCCCCAGTCCTTCGCTAAAAGCACTTACAGTTCCCCGTGTAATTCAATGATTCCCTTTACAATTGAAAGTCCTAACCCAAGACCCCCGGAGCTTCTATCAATAGAATGATCTCCTTGCATAAAAGGTTGGAATAAACTGGGGAAAAATTCCGGTTTAATCCCCTTGCCCCAATCTGTTACACTGATTAATGCTTCATTTTTTTCTTTTGTTAATCGCAAAAGTACTTTTCCACCCGAATATGAAAATTTCAGGGCATTATATAACAGATTGCCTATGCTCTGTCTTATACGTACGGGATCGGCGTCAAGATATAAAGAGCCACAGGTTATTTCTACATCCAGTCCTATTGCCTTTTCGTCGAAAATTGTTTTATGGTCTTCTGCAACCAGTTCCGTAAGTATCTTTAACTCTATTTTTTCCTTTTTAAGTTCTATCTTATTACAGGTTATACGCGTAAGGTCAAGTAAATCATCCGCCAAACGGCACAGCTGGTGCATCTGGCGTTTCATTATTTCTTTCGCTCTTTCGGATTGGAGTATATCCTGTGTAGTATCGAGAAGCTGAAGGCCTGTAGAAATTGCAGCCATAGGATTTCTCAATTCATGAGATAAAGCACTTAAAAAATTGTTTTTATGCCCATCCGCTTTTTTGAGCTCCTCAACAAGAGCGAGGGCCTGCTGTTTTGTTTGTTCAAGGGACTTTTTTGTTCTACCCAATTCTTCATCTCTTAATTTACGCTCGGTGATGTCACTCAGTGCAACACGGCATATCCGTACGCCATCGGTATCCTGTCGAATAACGGCAACCAAATGTACCCAGAACACCGTTCCATCCTTTTTATCTCCGAAATATCACCAAAAGTAATCACTGCGCCCTCTATCACGTTTTCCAGTGTACGATAAGGCTGAATCCTCATTAAATACCATCGGCCCTCCTTTGTCTGCACCTCCAATTCCTCAACAGCGGCTTGAAGATACTCTTCCTTTGCCCAAAGCTGTTGTTTGAGCTCTTCAATGCGTATATCGTCAGTCAGTGATTGTTCACCGTTCATAGAAGGCTGAACAATCATCGCCATTTCCGATTGTGACGTTTGCTCCAATATAACGAGATATAAAGGAGCCTCATATATCTCATTATGGGTTGTTTCCACCGGATGGACAGATAGGTTAACAAAGTTGAAAGAACCGTTCATTTTTACTCTCAGTCCGGAATAGCGCACAATTTCTTTTTTCTCCACGGTTTTATGCAAGGCTGTAGCCAGTTCCCGCCGCAGTCCCTCCCGAGCCATTTTCAGTATATTGTTGATTTCCACCTCCCCCGGGGCCAACTCTAGGTACATTCCAGCACGACCATGCAGATAGTAAATGTCGCCATGCCTGTCGACGAGTATCCCGACAAGTGTCTGCTGCTGCAAGAGCGCCCGTTCCGCTATTTCGCGCATCGGCATTTTTACGGGATGGTTCTCTCTTCCCGAAGGCCATCTGGCCGTTGATACCGTTGCCGCCAAAAAAGGAGAAAATAGTCCATTGTTTGTGCGATGTACACCATTATAGTCTTTCTCATTCTGAAATAAGCGTGATTTATGATCCAGTGCAATAAACGCATTATTAGATTCACCGACGTTTTCGGAATTACCCAAGAAAAGCAGCCCGTCCGGGTTTAGTGCATATTGAAACAGATCAATAACCTTCTTTTGTAAATCCTTGCCCAAATAAATCAGGAAATTGCGACAACTGATCAGGTCGAGCTTGGAAAAAGGCGGATCTTTGATCACATTCTGTTCGGAGAAAATCAACATATCACGAATACACTTAAGGATGCGATATGTTTCGCCTCCGGGCTCCACCGTAAAAAAATGCTTTAGCCTATCCGAGGAGATATCTAAAGCTATGCTGGCAGGGTAAACGCCGGCACGCGCAGTAGTGATTGCATAGCTGTCTATATCGGTTGCAAATATCTGCACAGTATAGACATGTCCCAACCGGTCCATATATTCTTTAAGGAGAATAGCAATGGAATAAGCTTCCTCGCCTGTAGAGCAGCACGGAATCCAAACACGGATTACATCACCTGCCTGCTTATTGTCAAAAAGTTTAGGAATACCCTGCTGTTCCAGCACCTCGAAAGCCTCCGGATCACGGAAAAAACAAGTCACACCAATCAATAAATCCCGAAAAAGCGCTTCCGCCTCGGCCGGAAATTGCTGCAAGTATTTTACATAATCATCTATATATTCGATCTGGTGAATGCCCATACGCCGTTCAACACGCCGACATATAGTGCTTGTCTTATACTGTGAAAAATCATTGCCACTCTTGGCACGCAGCAAAATATAAATTTTCTTCAGTGCTTTATCAATTTTTGAGGATAACACAGATATAACCTTGTCAGGTTTGCCAAAGGCGTAAGTTACATATTCGATGAGTTTCCGAGGCATCTCGGCGACAGGCAGAATTAACACGGGGACGGCAGACTGTGTGAAAATTGTCATTCCGGATTTCAGCTTTGTGTCATTCTGAGACTGGCAGTATTAACGGTACTTACGAAGAATCTCGCTTTTGGGGATCCTTCGCGGGAAGGTTTATTCTGTACGTTTCAGGATGACAATAAGTA
>DASRMN010000083.1:0-4526 GCA_035647935.1 Clostridia bacterium
TATGTATACAATGGCTTAGAGGAAGGGAAGTGGAACAATGAAAACTCGTGATATATTCTGGAAACTATTTGAGTTGACAGGTTCCGTTATAGCCTATATTATGTATAAAAAATTATCGATTGATAATTAATAATAGATTGATAAATTAAATAAATCAAAAACGTTGATGGAGAAAAGTAAACTATAAACTGTTTTAAAAGAGAAAAGATAACATGGGCTGAGATTATCTTGGAACAAGTATAGAAGAAGTTCACTCCGGAGTTGTGAGACCGAAGTCTTGGGTTGGATTGTAGGTTTTGTCGGCTGATGCCGTTAATGTAATAGAGTGGTTTGTTATTTGTTTATTGCAAGTCATTAGGGTGGTACCACGGAATAGAAGCTTCGTCCCTTTGGGATGGGGTTTTTTTTATTTATAATCAGAGGAGAGATGTAACATGGAATCAAAGTTGAAAGCCCTAGAAAATAAGGCAAGGCTGGAAATTAAAGAGGCCGATTCAATAAAAGCCCTGGAAAAAGCGAGAGTACACTATTTGGGTAAAAAAGGCGAATTAACAAAAATATTAAGAGGTATGGGTGCCTTGAAAGCGGAAGAGCGCCCCCTAATAGGTAAAATGGCCAACACTATCAGGGAAAATATCGAGGATGAACTGGATAAAGCCAAAAAGACTATAAATGATAAAGAACTGGAGAAAAAGCTACAATCCGAAACAATTGATGTTACAATGCCCGGAAAGGAAATAAAAATAGGAAAAAGACATCCCCTTACACAAGCCATGGATGATCTTAAAAATATATTTATAAGTATGGGCTTTGTGGTTGCCGAAGGGCCTGAAGTTGAAACTGTATATTATAACTTTGATGCCTTAAATGCGCCTGAGGACCATCCATCGAGGGATATGAGCGATACTTTCTATATAAATAAGAACATAATTTTGAGGACACAAACTTCACCGGTACAAGTCAGGGTTATGGAGAAGACAAAGCCGCCAATCAGGATTGTTTCTTTGGGGCGTTGTTTTAGAAATGATACCCCTGATGCTACACACTCCCCCATGTTCCACCAAATTGAAGGTCTTGTAGTGGACAAGGGTATAACTATGGGAGACCTGAAGGGTACATTGGAGGTATTTGCAAAACATTTCTTTGGACCCGATACCCAAATAAAATTCAGACCGCATAACTTTCCCTTCACGGAACCCAGTGCGGAAGTCGATGCAACATGTTTTAAATGTGGGGGAAAGGGTTGTAGTGTATGCAAAGGCAGCGGTTGGATGGAGGTTTTAGGTTCGGGAATGGTTCATCCAAACGTGCTTAAAAACTGTGGCATAGACCCTGAAATATACAGTGGCTTTGCATTTGGCATGGGGATAGATCGCCTGGCTATGCAAAAATATGAAATTGACGATATTCGTTTATTGTTTGAGAATGATATGCGTTTTATTGATCAATTTTAGTTTGGGCAGATGAATGTGCACATTTGTCCAATAATATTCAGTTGGTCGGTTGGTCAGGCCTGTGACAAAAGGGGACAAAAGGGGACGTACCCAATTTGTCACATTTGTCACCCAAGGTTGACTGGGGTCCGGTTGGACACAATGGGGCCAGTTCCCTTGTGTCCCAAGACGTAAATGATATAGGAATTTGTAGTAGGAAGAAAGGCACGGGACAAGGGGACGGGAGTTTTTTCCCATCTCACCATTTTCTGCCTATAGATAAAATGTAATTTGATGGGACAAGAACTCGCCGTCCCCTAGTCCCTAAGCATGTTCTGGAAATGTGCATTGATAGAGGGTGGACAGGGTCGTCCACCCCTACAAAAACATAAAAACATTCTTTGACGGTTCCGTAGGGGCAGACGACTCTGTCTGCCCTCTTGCAGCACATACAACACAAAAAGGCTGTTTCCCTGTATTAAACAATCGTTCAACCATGGTTAAACAATCGTTTAACAATTGTTTAACGACGCATTATTAGACTAACGCGACACAACTTTGAATTAAATATAACATGTAAAAATGGAGGTTAAATTATGTACGTACCGATGAATTGGCTTAAGGATTATATAGATATTGATATGGATATCAACGAATTTGCGGAAAAAATTACAATGTCGGGAACAATGGTAGAAAACATAGATATATTAGGTGAAGACATAAAAAATGTTGTAGTAGGCAGAATAGAAACCATTACGCAGCATCCTAATGCGGATAAATTACTTATTTGTCAGGTAAATACAGGGAAAGAAAAAATTCAAGTTATAACCGGGGCGGGCAATGTCGCCGAAGGCGATTACGTTCCTGTTGCGGTTCATGGTGCTGTATTACCGGGGGGGATGAATGTAGAAAAAGGAGAACTCAGAGGTGAAATTTCAGAAGGAATGCTATGTTCCGCAGACGAATTGGGTATTCCAAAAGCTATGATTCCCGAGAAAATAAAAGACGGGATTTGGATATTGGATAAGGCCTATCCTCTTGGGGAAGATGTTGCCAAGATTCTTAATTTAAAGGATGAAATAATCGAATTTGAAATTACTTCAAACAGACCCGATTGTCTAAGCATCATAGGCATAGCCAGGGAAGCGGGTGCTACCTTAAACAGGAAAATAAAGTATCCCAAAATAAAAGTGGAAGAAACAGAAGAAAAAGCTGATGATTATATATCTGTGGAAATAGAGGATACAGAGGGATGCAGCAGATATGTTGCCAAGGTTATTAAAAACATAAACATAGCCCCTTCCCCTCAGTGGATGCAGCAAAGGTTGATAGGCGCCGGTGTTCGTCCGATTAACAATATAGTGGATATCACTAATTATGTGATGCTGGAATATGGACAACCATTGCATGCATTTGATTTATCCTTCATTGAGGGAAACAAAATTATAGTAAGGAAGGCAGAGAATAATGAGCCTTTTATAACTCTTGACGGTGCAAAAAGGAAACTGGATGCTTCCATGACCGTCATTGCAGACACAAAAAAATCTTTGGCCATTGCAGGGGTAATGGGTGGGGAACAATCCGAGGTAACGGCAAATACAGACATAATCCTGTTGGAATCTGCCAATTTTAATGCAAGCACTACAAGATTGACCTCTAAAAAACTGTCCCACAGGACAGAAGCTTCATCAAGATTTGAGAAAGGTGTGGATCCCAATATAGCACGATTGGCTGCCGATAGGGCATGCCAGCTAATTGTACAATTAGGCGCTGGGGAAGTATTAAAAGGAGCGGTTGATGTTTATCCCGAAAAAGTAAAACCCCGTGGGGTGACAATCAGACCGGAAAAAATAAATGACCTTCTTGGGATTTCTTTAAACAATGAAGAAATGGTGGATACCCTCAGAAGGTTGGAATTAGAAATAGAAAATTCAGGAAATACCATAGAAGTTATAGTGCCCACCTATAGAATGGACCTTTTAATAGAAGCGGATTTTGCTGAAGAAGTGGCTAGGATTTTTGGATATGACAAAATACCTCCTACCATGGCTAAAGGGAATATAGTTGTGGGAGGAAAGCCCGACAACCAGGTTATAGAGGATGTCGCGAAAAATCTCTTGAATGGAACGGGCTTTAATGAAATTCTAACATATTCTTTTGTCAGTCCGAAAACCATTGATATGATAAATCTTGGCGAAAATAACACAAAAAGAAATATGATAGGACTTATAAACCCCCTCGGAGATGAAACCAGTGTTATGCGAACCAGTCTGCTCCCGAACATGCTGGAAGTTGTAGCTAGAAATGTCAATCACAGGGTTGAAAAGTTTAGAGCTTTTGAGATTGGGCAAATATTTATCCCAAGGTCTGATTCAGAAAATGAGCTACCGTATGAAATCCCCGGCTTGGTAATGGCTATGTATGGGGATGGGGATTTCTTTACATTGAAAGGTGTTATAGAAACATTGTTGAATAATTTAGGAATTAACGAACATGAATTTATAGTAGAAAAAAACCATTCCACCTATCACCCGGGCAGATGTGCTAATATTATTATTGGGGATAGGGTTTTGGGAACTGTCGGGGAATTGCATCCTACAGTAATAGAAAATTATGATTTAGGTCAAAGATGTTATTGTGCAGAATTAGATTTTAGCATTATTTTGGAATTTACACGAATAGAAAAGTCATATGAACCATTAGTTAAATATCCATCCATAACTAGGGATTTTGCAGTTGTGGTGGATAAAACCGTATTGGCAAAACAAATTGAAGACATTATTAGAGCCAAGGGAGGCAATATCCTAGAGAGTTTTAAATTGTTTGATGTTTATGAAGGTGATCAGATTGGGGAAGGCCTAAAAAATGTTGCATATACTGTTACCTATAGAGATAAGAAGCGCACTCTGACAGACGAGGAAGTAAAGACCGTCCATAACGGTATTTTAGCCGAAATAAATAAAAAACTTGGAGGTAAACTGAGGCAATAAATGGGGGAGAAACTCTGTTTGCCAATAATGATACAGGTGAAAAACTTAACAGAAAGTTAAGGTAATAGGCAGGATATTCGGGATATATAAAGAAAATATATAT
>DASRMN010000084.1:0-7234 GCA_035647935.1 Clostridia bacterium
TGTATATATAATATGCTTTAATATTTGTCAACTTATACACAGGTATACTCCATATACCCGACATTATTCTAAATAAACCCACAAAATTCGACTTTATGCACAGTTACCAGTGGATAATGGGGATAAAGTCCCATTTCTCACTTCCCACTTCTCATTTCTCACTTCCCATTTCTCACCTCTCATAGTGCATCTCCCTTGTGATAAACATATTGAGAAACCGGCATTTTAATTTTTTGTTTTCCAGTTGAAAGAAATGCCTGTACGGAATAAAACAATCATCCTCAAAAATAGGCAGGCTCTGGTCTTCAAATTCTTCAGTAACAACATCGGCCATTCTAAAACCCGCCTTTTCATAGCATCTTTGGGCTCTTTTGTTAAAGATGGATACCTTTAAGTAAAGGGCCTTCATTTTCAGTGTTCTAAAATAGTAATCCAGAAAGGCCTTCAGTCCGTCTGTTCCATATCCTTGATTTATGTTGTTCGGATCAAATACTATACCCAACTCACTGGTTTTTTTTAAGATTTTGATGTTCCTCAATGCAATATATCCTACCAGTTGATCGTAATTATTAAACACAACGAAACACTTTTTTGAAAACCGCAACGTTTTGTTCCTGTACCAACAATCCTTTCGTTCTTCGCTCATGTGCGGGAAGTTATAGCAATAAAACAAAGGGTCCTCGTGCCTGCCCCATCGTTGCATGAGGTTCACATGTTCCCTTTCGAGTTTTTTGATATATGTTTTTTCTCCCCTCACAAGCTCCATATCATCTTCCACCTATAGTTTGATATTCATGCTAGAATTCCCTGTGCCTTTCACAATCCAAAAATTTTTGAAATTGTCCCAGCCAAGTTAAATCAACGGTACCGATTTCGCCATGACGATGTTTCGCAATAATTATTTCGGCTATATTTTTTTTGTCGGTATCGGGATGATAGTATTCATCACGATACAAAAACATAACCAAGTCCGCATCCTGCTCCATGGCTCCCGATTCCCTGAGATCTGATAAAATAGGCCTATGACTGGCCCTGAGTTCAGGCGCTCGGGATAGTTGGGATAAAGCGATTATAGGACAATCCAACTCTTTTGCCATTATTTTTAAGCTTCTCGAAATAGATGCAATCTCCTGTTGTCTGTTTTCGCTCCTTTTGTCATCTTCCATCAACTGTAAATAATCAATCAAAACAAGATCCAGCCCTTTTTCCATTTTCAAACGTCTGCACTTTGATCTTATCTTCGCAACAGAAATCCCCGGAGTATCATCAAAAAATATTTTAGATTGGGAGAGCGGAACCATAGCATTGGCAATTTTCGTCCATTCTTCCTCATTTAAATTCCCAATCCGTATTTTCCCCAATTCAACCATAGATTCAGCCGCTACCATCCTGAGCATTAATTGTTCCCTCGACATCTCCAAACTAAAAACAGCTACAGATGCTCCTGCTTTAACTGCCGCATTTTGTGCCAGATTTAAAGCCAGCGCAGATTTCCCCATTGAAGGCCTAGAAGCAATCAAAACCAAATCTGTTTTGTGGAATCCACTCAACTTTTTATCCAAATCAATAAAGCCGGTAGTCATACCCGTAATTTCTGTTTTACTTTCATATAACTGTTCAATTTTATCAAATGTCTCCGATAAAACATCCTTTATAAGAACGAAACCCCTATCGGACCTGTCCTGTGAAATATCATATATATTTTTTTGTGCTTGTTCAATTACCTCAAGAACTTCAACATCACTGCTATAACCCAAATGAATAATTTCTTGTGAAGCCTTTATTAATTCCCGTAAAACGGATTTTCTTTCCACTATTTCTGCATAATACTTTACATTAGAAGCAATAGGGACGCCTGAAGCCAAACTTGTTAAATAGGGTATCCCGCCTATAGCATCCAAGGTTCCCTGTTTTTTAAGTTCCTCAGTCAAAGTGACTAGGTCCACAGGCTCATTCCTATCAAACAAACCATATATAGCTTCAAATATCTCTTTATGGGCTTCTCTATAAAAATCCGAACCCTTTAAAATCTCCAGAACAATTATTATGGCTTCCCTATCTAACAACATGGAGCCCAAAACAGATTGTTCCGCTTCCACACTGTTAGGGGGTACCTTGTTAATTAGGTTTAAATCATCCACTCTATTCACCTTTTATATTTACTTTCAACCTTCCTGTAGCGCCGGTATGAAGTTTAACTTCCACATCCTTCATGCCCAACTCTCTGATCGGTTCAGGCAAAACTATTTTTCTTCTGTCTATGTTTATTTTATACTGTTGTTCTAATGCCTCGGCTAAATCCTTGGATGTTATAGAGCCGAACAGTTTTCCGCCTTCACCGGCCTTGGCCGTAATTTCAATAGGGGATTCCTCCAGTTTTGTTGCAATATCCTTGGCCTCATCAATTTCCTGTTGTCTTTTTAACTCCTGGGACGCTTCTTGTTCCTTCAGAGTCCTCAAGTTCCCTTTTGTTGCTTCAGCAACCAGTTTTCTGGGGAGCAGGAAATTCCTCGCATACCCATCCTTGACATTCACCACATCCCCTCTTTCGCCCAGTCCCTTCACATCTTGTAATAAAATTACCTTCATTCCTCTTCTCCCTCCTCAAAATATTCCTCAATTGTTTCTTCCAGTTTCACCCTAGCTTCTTCCAGTGTAATGTCTTCCATTTGGGCTCCGGCAACCGTCATATGGCCTCCGCCCCCAAGTTTTTCCAGAATTATCTGAACATTTATATCTCCCATAGAGCGCCCGCTTATGAAAACTATTGTATCACTTTTTCTCCCCAAAACAAAGGAAGCAGTGATACCTTTGATATTTAACAATTCATCCGCAGCCTGAGCCGCAATAAGTTGTGAATGTTTCGAAATATCTCTGAGCTCCGAAATCACTATTGTCTCATAGATTATTTCCGCCCTTTTGACAATTTCCGCCTTTGCAATAATGGCATCCAAATCATTTTCAAACAACTGTTTTACTGATGTCATGTCTGCGCCTGCCCTCCTAAGCAGGGAGGCCGCTTCAAATGTTCTTACGCCGGTTTTAAATGTGAAATTTTTGGTGTCCATGGAAATGCCCGCTAGCAAGGCTTCTGCTTCCATTTGGGTTATATTGATTTTATCATCCATATAGTTCAATATCTCAGTCACCAATTCACAGGTAGAAGAGGCATATATTTCATGGTAAACCAAAACCGTGTTTTCAATAAACTCGGTTCCCCTCCTATGATGATCAATAACCACTATTTTATCCGCCAGTTTCAGTAGCTCGGGACACTCGGTAAAACTCGGTCTGTAGGTATCGACCACTACCAACAACGACCTGTTTTCGGTTTTAAATTTTGCATCTTCACAGTGTATAAACACATTCTTATATTCTTCTACCTGAAATATACGGTTGACTAACCCCTCGATTGCGGGATTGGTTTCATTCAGCACAATATACGCTTCTCTGTCCCTATTTTTAGCCGCGCGATAAATACCGAGAGCCGCACCCAAAGCATCCAAATCCGCCATCTTGTGCCCCATAATCATGACATTTGCGGACTCATCTATCAATTGGCGTAATGCATGGGATATTACCCTGGCTTTTACCTTGGTCCTTTTTTCCACCGCCTTTGCTTTGCCTCCATAAAAACTGATTTTATCCCCTTTCTTTAAAACCACTTGGTCTCCCCCTCTGCCTAACGCCAAATCCTTGGCCCCGTCGGCAAATTTCCAGGTTTGCAAAGGTGTATCGCCATAAACCCCTATGCCCACACTCAATGTAATAGGCATATTGTTGCCTTGACTTATCTCTCTGATTTCATCTAATATATCAAATTTTCCGGATTCCAATTTTTCCAAATGTTTGTGGCTGAAGATAACAATAAATTTATCTTTGGCATACCTTCGTATGAGGCCGTTAATTTCGCCTGACCACAGATTTATTCTATGTTCTATTTCTGCCGCAACTAACGGTCTCTTTGCCTCTTCCGTGTCCTGCATAACATCATCATAGTTATCTACTTGAACAACCCCCACAACCATCTGCTCATCTTTATATTTTTTGTTCAGTTCTTCGTACTTGGTGACTTCTATCCAATAGATCATGATAATGTAATTGGAAGCATGTTCCCTGGGCAGTTTAACAATATTATATATAACCTTGAAATGCCTGTTGTTAATTTCAATTATCTCGGACAGCTCATTTTCATTCTGTAATATGTCCTTTAAATCAAGGTTGTGAACAACATCCCGGATGTTTCTTTCTAACAAATCATTACAATCTACTATATCTAAAAATTTGGGATTATACCATGTAATGGTGCCGTCAAACTCGATTATGGTTAACGGAATAGGAAGATTTAGAACGGCATATTTCGTTGCGGAATCGATATCCGACGATAACCCTTCAATGTATCGGGTCCATTCTGCCCTTCTGATATTACTAACCTTTAAATTATAATAGATTAAGTATGCCAGCAAAAATATACCCACTATACCGATTATTCTATTATAAAAAAATATTATCAATATAAATATAAAAATTATAATAAGATAAATTCGCGTATCGGGAACCAGCATTCTAAAAAACTTACTTTTTTTAATACTGCGCATTTTTAATTTTACCTCCAAACTCCCCTTAACTGTTTCCTATAACCTAACCTATATTTCTTATATTAACCATAGCATCCAACAATCCGACAAATGAAACTACCGTGAGCAACGGACTTATAAACAAAATCACTACCAACAGAAAGATACGTATGGTTTTAGGAATTTTAGTCCTTTTTATCAAATGACTTATGACTGACATGCCTTGTACAAAGAATATAAAAACAAAAAGCAGTGTGACATTTGTGAGTAAATTAGCATGGTAGATACCTTTAACGTACTTGGTTAAATAGCTCAATATGAAAATAATAACGAAACCGAATACAATATTTTTCGGTAATTTAAAGTTGCTAAACTGCGGGAGCTCGGCACCACCGGTATCAAACCTCTTGAGTATATTTACCGCTATATAGTAATTCCCAAAGGCCGTGATCATGGATTGAATAACAAACACGCCCGGTATAATCATTAACAGGTAATTTAATATTTCATCCGTACTGAGAGCATCTATATTCATGTTTTTTAACATGTCTATTTGTTTATTTACAATGCCTTCCATAGCAAGGGCGATCTCATCAACAATATTTACATTTCCGATATATGAAGCAATTTGAAGTATGATCAGCATAGAAAGAACGGATATAGCAGTACCTATTCCTATTACCGCATATGGTTCCTTTTGTTTCTTTATAAAATGACCCATCGCCAAAATCATCGGTCCAAATACCAGCAACAGAAAACCTGCATAAATCAGCTCCACTAGGATCCCGATTAACAAGCTGAAGGTAACAAATGAGAGTATGGAATACCTGTTACCGTGTCTATATGCTAAAATTATAAACGGAACGGGAACCAACATTATAGATGCGGACAGAATCGGTATATATACAATGCTAATGGTGAATACAGTGGTTATGGCGGCAATTAATGCTGCTTCAACAAATGCTTTTCTCTCATCATAGTTTCTCATTTAAAAATCACTCCCAGCCATTGTCCTTATTCGCCATGACCTTTTAAATATCGATATAAACTTGAAAGGTCTCCGTACCATTTTTCTAAATAGTGTTCTTCCAATATATGAAGTCTCGCCTTTTCCTGTACCTTTTTATCAATATGTGAATATTCAATGCCCAGCCTCTTGGCTAAGGAATAGGTTACCAAAATAATGTTGGCCAAGCCTTCCATAATCATTTGTTGCCCTTCTTTGCTGCCTTTAAACACAGCTTCGAAAACCGCTGAAACGCTGCTTAAAAGCTCGCACTTTAAAAATCCTATTATTTTTACATTGCGCCCTATATCAACATTATCTTTATCCATCATTGATTATATCCCCCCAAAAACTACTTTAATATGTATTATATTATATACTACCATTTTACTTATAACAAAACTATGTTGTTATTTTTTAATTATACTTTATTATATACTATTTTTTTGTTTCGGGTGTGAGGGTTTAATGTTGTGCCGAAAGCTGGCGGTCAAAGACCGCTCCTACACACCTTGCAAACAATACTGTAAGGGAGACCCTTGGTCTCCTCTTTGTGGTTCAAGAGGGTGGACAGGGTCGTCCACCCCTACAAAAACATTCTTTGATGGTTCTGTAGGGGCAGACGACCCTGTCTGCCCTCTTATAGCACACACAATACAAAAAGGTCTATATAAATCATCTTTTATAACATATATTTTAATAATATCAACATCACTGCTCCCGGGACTCCCAACACCCCGACAAGAACAGCGCTAAAAGGGTTAATTGTCAAATGTATCCCCCATATACGGCCAATCAAATTTATAATAAACAGCATAATTCCACCCAGCATGCCGTTCCATATCAGTTTCACCGTCCATTTTAACGGAATCACCAAAATCCAGCCAACAGCATATAACAAAATTAAACCTACTGCATAGGCCAGTATAATATTCAACTCTAGACCCATTTAAATTTCACCCCAATGGCTATTCGATATTTATCCCCGAAAATAGTAATACGTAGCAATTTTAAATAGGGAATAGTACATGGCTACTCCCTATATTATATAAATCCCTTTATGGTATTATGATAAAAATTATATCCTATCTTTTATATTAAAAATTTATTAGGAATTCAGAATTTACACGTATTTCCCATGCCACAACAAATGAAAGTATTATCCCTGAATACAGATCCTTCGTGAGTCAAACTTATCCTGTCCGTCTCAGATGACAAAAATGTGGGACTTTCATAGCAATGATTACAGTTGATGCGAGTCTATTCTGATTCCCTCGGCTTTGGCCTGTTTAAGCAAATAGACATACCTAGTTTTGCTTGCTTCTAATTTATATATAGCATGATCTATCAGATCGGGATCAGATACACTGTGAAAAAAATTCTCGGCACTCTGCCATTCTTCATATGCCTGAAGCACACACTGAACGAGCTCCTTCTCTTCGCCGGTCTCTTGGGTTCTCGTTTGTCTGATCTTACTGTACAGGTCCCCCAAAGCGCTTACAAAACTGTTAAGGCCCTTTTCCTTTTTTCCTGTTACTTCCTTTTCCTCCATCATAAAATCCCTCCCGGCTTAGCTTCCTTACAAATAAACTATGGCAAAGAAAATAATTATATAAAAATAAAAGTGAAATAATAAAGATATTATGTTATA
>DASRMN010000085.1:0-2949 GCA_035647935.1 Clostridia bacterium
ATGCCTACATCGGCAATACTTCCGTCTTTGGCACCAAATATATATTCTACCCCTTGGGTGTATCTTTTGGTTTGTAAATCATATTCCCGATATGGTTTTGCCTCAATTCCTTCCTTTAATTGAGCATTCAGCATCTGTTCAACCGACACTTCCTGTTTCCCTTTAAGGTCAAGATGAGTAAATAATTCTTCAAAAAGGGGTTCGGTAGTTCTTATGACTACATTTTCCCCTTCAACTTGATAAGAATCTATTTTGCCGGCATAGCCATAAATATCTTTCTCGGTCGGATCGATAATAATTATGGAACCCTTGTCCAAACCTTTTGCTTTGAATTCAGTTAAGGGCACGATTATTTCCCGATAATCCTCATTGTCAAAAGATGTGGTAACTTCCCTCAGTTTTACAACATCGTCCTGATATTCTATTTCATCTTTCACCGTATTGTCCTCGATGAAAAATTTCATGGCAATGTTATCCTTGAGTTTTTTGTCTTGTTTAGAAAGAATATTTTCAATATGTAATGTATAATCATATTCGGAAGAATACCCGTTTCGAGGCGGTTGTAATATAATGGTCCTTTCGTCTGCACCTTTAATTACCCTTGTATCTTCTACTCTTTCTCCCAGATGATTTTTTACATAAATATTGTTATCATTTACTGTAGAAGAATTGATTTCTTGATTAAAGGTAATGGTCCATTTCTTCATATCATCCACTAAATGTACCTCATCCCACTCTTTAAAACTATTTCCTGCATTTTCCTGCTCGGCATAGACCCCGGTTGTAATAAGTCCGCTCAATAGGATTGCCATAAGCAAAATCAAGCTGAGTAACCTTTTTTGTTTAATCACTTTTTTTACCCCCTTCCTAAACAAAGTGATATTTTTTTAATTTTTTTGTTCATTTATATGATCATATCTTTAATAAATCAGTCCCGCTAGAACGTATTGCCATAAAAATTGATTGTTCCTAGCCTCCTTATATTTAAATTTGTTAGGCAATAATTTATTTGGGTCACTATGATGTTATTTAATAATATAATACCATTATTTTTGTTATATATCAATTTTTCCCTAATATGAATATATCTGTAATAAGCAAGGACGGGACGCAGGGACGGGAGTTGAGACAATTCTTCAATGGTCTTAGGATTGGTTGAAATAGATTTCCCCTATAATACAAAATAACAGGGGAATAAGGATATTGCTTAGCCTTTACATTAATGAGGCCTCCACTCTTTCTCTAGCCTCCTTAACCGCCATATCTCCCAAGCCAACAATCGAAATAAGGGGTTGTCCATAAATCGTTTTCGTCTCCACCTCAACTAAGTGTGCATCTACACCTACTATAGCAAAGCTTTTCACAACTGAAGCCATTTTTATTTCTCCTCTTTTTTATATGCTTTTATCTCTTCCGAATAGGTTAACAAATAATCCTTATCCTCATCTTCTTTAAAGATTATCGGCGCGCTCAATAACACTTTTAGATATACCTGTTATCCTGGCTAATTGTCTGATTGATATTCCCTCTATATTTTTCAATCCCTTTAATATACTGTCCCTATCAGCTTTCTCCAGGTGCTGCAATGCAGCAATGTTCCTAATCCCCAAGCGAGCAATTTCGTCTCTGGCTTCCTCGTCGGTCAGTCTGACTAGGTCCCCAAAATCCAAACATTTATCATCATTTTCTTCATTATGAAATTCAATAAACAAGTCAACCGCCCTCTTATAATCAGAAGAAAATAAACCTAAAGCAAAATCTGTATCTATTATAGTAGATTTGTTTGTACTTATATAATCGTTATAGCTGGTCCATGCGCATTCCTTTATGTTTTTCACAATATTCGCCTTTATGGGGTTCTGATGAATATACCTCAAAACAGTTAGAAAATAACTATCACTTTCTACTGTCTCGCTTTTGAATCTGTCCTGGAACAGGTTCCCACATCTTTCATACTTTTTATTATACCAAAAAACATAGCTGACACATATTCTTTTCATAGCCGTTGATACATCGTCATCCAGTTCTTTTATTAAAATATGTACATGGTTAGCCATCAGGCAGTAAGCGTACAACTTATATCCGTTATCGCCCCGAAAAGAATCCAGGGTTGCTATAAACATATTTCTGTCCCCATCATCCTCAAATATAATTTGCCTATTTACCCCTCTGAGCATCACATGGTATATTCCCGTTTTGCTCCTCTTTCTAGCCACCCTAGCCATTCTAATCCCTCCACATAATCCTTCTGTATATAAACTAGATTTATTATATCATTAATCTACCAATCTATCCAATATGAGGAACCATGCAATAAAAAATTACCGACCGAAAAGCTTCTTGCAGGATTTCGGCTAGTTTATTGTAATCAATTGGTAGAAATGGCGGAGCAGAATTCCCATCCCGTGTCCCCTTGTTAATCACCTTGCATAGCGGTGCAGGGTGACTATTTTTTTCTCATATCGCACCACCCCTGCTTCTCGATTACCTTATCCTGATTGTATTATATTGTTAATTTAAATATCAACATTCATTTTTAATCTGATGGTGCAGGCGGATAGCCAAGCGGACGGGCGGAACAAAATGAAAAATGAGAGAACCGACCTCGATTGGTCGATTCTCCCTGGCTGGTACTTTCTTGCATAATGGGACAAAACTCCCGTCCCCGTGTCCCTCATGTCCCTCGCCCGTGTCCCTCCCGAAATGGCGGAGCGGAATTCCCGTCCCGTGTCCCCTTGTTAATCACCTTGCATAGCGGTGCAAGGTGACTATTTTTTTCTCATATCGCACCACCCCTACTTCTCGATTACCTTATCCTGATCGTATTATATTGTTAATTTAAATATCAACATTCATTTTTAATCTGATGGTGCAGGCGGATAGCCAAGCGGACGGGCGGAACAAAATGAAAAATGAGAGAACCGACCTCGATTGGTCGATTCTCCCTGG
>DASRMN010000086.1:0-4580 GCA_035647935.1 Clostridia bacterium
GAGACAGAAACAAAACGAACATATCACTTTTAAAATATCCTCTAAAGAAGATATTTGGTTTCATGTTAAAGATATTCCCGGTTCTCATGTAATGTTGATACAAGAAAATAAGACGCCGGGGGATTCGTCCATATTAGAGGCAGCAATGTTAGCTGCTTATTATAGCAAAGCCAGAAACTCCACAAAGGTAGCCGTAGACTATACCCAAAGAAAGAACGTTAAAAAACAACGCGGTGCAAAGCCCGGCATGGTAATTTACGATAATTATTCTACCATATTGGTCGATGGCAATGAAAAAACGGCATTTAAAAATGTCAGGGAATAATTCGTCATGATCATTTTTTTTCAATAGTCACGCTGTTATTTCCATCTGTTTCTTCCAAATGTACCTTTATAATCTCACTCCTTGAGGTTGGAACGTTTTTACCCACATAATCCGCCCTAATCGGTAATTCCCTATGACCTCTATCTATAAGCACAGCCAGTTGAATTATTTTCGGTCTGCCTATGTCTGTCAGTGCATCCAAGGCAGCTCTTGTTGTTCTTCCGGTATATAGCACATCGTCAACTAAAATAATAGTTTTATGATTAATGTCTGTATCAATATTCGAACTATATATGACGGGCTCTGTTTGTTCCCTTGCAAGATCGTCCCTGTACAGTGTAATATCCAGAACACCTACAGGAATTTGTCTGCCTTCTATAGCCTTAATTTTTTCGGCTAAACGGTTAGCTAGGGGAACCCCCCGGCTTTTTATCCCCACTAAAACAATATCCTTTGCTCCCTTGTTTTTTTCAATAATTTCATGGGCAATCCGAGTAATAGCACGGTTGATGGCCTTTTCATCTAAGAGTTGAACCTGCCTTTCCATTTCAAAAACCTCCACAACTTATTACTCCCTGAAACAACTGTTTTCCAGCACTTTTAATAATTTATTAAAATACCTAGGTAGGTCTGAAGTGAACTCCATATATTCCTTTTTTGTGGGATGAATAAAACCCAAGGTTTTGGCATGTAAAACCTGACCTTTTAGTCTGAATTTTGAATTTTTATATCCATACACAGGGTCTCCCAAAATGGGTTTTCCGATATAGGAAAAATGTACCCTGATTTGGTGGGTCCTTCCTGTCTTTAGTGCGGCCTCAATATATGTATAGTTCTTGAACCTATTCAGTACCCTAAAATAGGTAACGGCTTGTTTGCCTCCACCTATAACCGTTCTCTTAAGTCTATTTACAGGATCTCTTCCAATAGGTGCATCTATAGTTGCATTTGTTTCCTTTATAACGCCGGAAACAATGGCATGATATTTCCTGCTGACCATACGTTGCTTAAATTGTTCCGCCAATATTCTGTGAGAATTATTGTTTTTGGCTGCCACCAATAATCCCGAAGTATCTCTGTCTATTCGATGAACAATCCCGGGTCGCATTATACCATTAATGTCCGACAGGTTGGAGCCGTAATAATACAATAATCCATTAACTAGGGTACCGGAAAAAGTATCGGAGGTCGGGTGTACCACCACGCCTTGTTGTTTATTAACAATAATTATATCATCATCCTCGTATACAATGTTAATTTGAATACTTTCCGGTTTTATTGATAACTCCTCGGTCTTTGGTAAATCAATTTCTATCTTATCCCCAAGTTTGACAATATAACTTGGCTTTTCAAACCTGCTGTTGACCTTTATATGGTTTTCTTTTATGAGTTTTTGTATATAACTGCGGCTCAACTTTTTATACTGTTTCACTAAATAGGCATCTAATCGATTATCACTTTCTTCTTCTGTTACCATTAGACTTTTTCTGTTCAAATATTTTCTCCCCCTGTACTGAGCTATCCATGTTTTAATATAAAAATACTGACTAAAACTATGCCGATAACAATAGCGAAATCGGCTATATTGAACACTGGGAAATTTATAATGTGTAAATAATCGACAACAAAACCCAGTCTAATACGATCTATAAGATTCCCGATAATACCGCCCGCCATCAGGTTCAACCCATAAACCATGGTTTTGTTTAACCTATTGTTATGTGCATAGAACCACATAAAACTCAATACAAGTAAAGCAAAAATAATAAAAAATAATTTCTGATTTTGTAGGATGCCGAAGGCCGCGCCACGGTTTTCGACATAGGTCAGATGAAATATATTCTTAATAATAGGAATACCGCCGGCCGGCGCCAAATATTTCAATGCTAAAATCTTGCTCAATTGATCTAATACCAACACAACAATCACAAAGATATAATTCATATATTTTCCCCGCCTTTTCCTCTAATAAATGATTATATCATTACCAAAACAAAAAAGATACAAAATGTATCTTTTTACTAGCCCCCCTCTTCATCCTCTTCATCTTCCTGCTTCCTTGAATCCATCATCCCATCCCCTGTATAAGATATCTGGGATTCATAATAATCCCCTGTCACGTTTTCGACATCTTCAACGGTTCCTATATTGTAGTCATCAAATATACCCAGGTGGTCTCCGGTAAGATGTGAAGGATCATCTTTTACCTCATTAAACCTTGCAACAGCTTGGTATGTGTCTTCTCCGTCAAATCCCGTATAGCCATCATAATCTCTATAGCCTTTCCTGTAGGAAAGAGAAGTTACATCCTCTTCTACAGGTCTGTCTGTGTCTGATTTATATGCCTCCAACTTGCTTTTTGCACACCCTATACAGATGTTAGCCTCGGGCATCAGTTCCAGCCTCTCCTCCGACACATCGGCCCCACAAATTTGGCAGCTTCCATAGGTCCCATTTTCAATCTTCTCAAGAGCCTTATCTATTTCCGTAATTCTATAACGTTGATGATTTTCTAAGTTTGCTTGCATTGTCACCATAGATAGTTCTGTGCTAATATCCGCAGAGTGATTATCATAAAAAGAAAGTTCTTGTATATATTCCTTCATAGACTTATCCGTTGGGTGACGTTCTTCCATTGTCCTGAGGATGTTCATAGCATCCTCCTTTTCCTCTAATAACTTTTCTTTAAAGTGTTCTATTTTGTCTTTGTCCAACAAAACCCTCCTATCTATAAGCGTCAATAATATCAAGCAATTCGGCAATAAGTCTGCCAACAACAGGCAGATTGACCCAACTCCGCATTATATACAGCACAACTCCGGCTAAAATAGTAAAACCAATACCCATCCCCAACCCCCTGATTAACCCGGCAACAAAATTCATAAGGACAATCCTTTTTGGATTAGACATCATTTCAATGTATTCCGCCATCCTCATAGTATCCATTTTCCTTGATAATTCATTCACTTTATCTATACCGGCTATTTTACCGGATATTTTATTATTATCCAGATCATACTCGTTTTTAGACATAGTTACCACTCCAACATTATTTTATCCCCTAAATTGATTTCTATCCCGGGTATACATCGGGAGTCCTATTTTTATTTTTTACTGATTTTATATTCTTTCCGGTAGTATTCTTACAATGTCTCCAGCATTATTCTTACAATGTCTTTAGAATGATTGGCCGCTTCATGAACAAACCTATTAAAATTGCCATGTGCCGAACCGTCTGCCTTGTCGGATATAGCCCTGATAACAACAAACGGTATGTTATTAACATAACAGGTATGGCCTATGGCGGCACCTTCCATTTCCGTACAACAACCGTTGAAATTTTTCAATAATTCCTGTTTCAGATTAATATCATTGACAAATATATCCCCTGAAACAATTCTTCCTTTTATCGCCTTGTTATCAAACAACACCTTTTTAGAAGCATCCATTGCATTTTCTATTAAGATTTCACTTGCTGGGAAAATAGATTTTCCCATTCCGGGGATTTCCCCAAGTTTATATCCAAACCCGGTCACATCAAAGTCATGTTGCTGTACATCTGTAGAAATAACTATATCTGATATATCCAGTGTATCCTTTATTGCACCCGCAACCCCTATATTTATAACTGTTTTTATACCGAATACACTGATTAAAATTTGGGTGCATATAGCGGCATTTACCTTGCCTATGCCACATCTGACCAAAACTATTTCCTTATCTTTGATAGTGCCCGTATAGAAATCCATATTGGCAACCGTCTTTATCTCCCTAACCTCCATTTCATTTCTTAAGATACATATTTCCTCATCCATAGCACCTATTATTCCTGTTTTATTCATAAAAACCCCACCAATCATATATAATTGTGTCCGAACCGGATTACAAAAGCCGCACAAAATGCGACTTTTATTTTTAACTGCCTTAATTTTCTTTTCCCAAATCATCATACGTTTCATCGATCGAATCTAATTGAGATTGCAGTAATGCCTTAAACCTTGTTTTAAAAATTTGCATTCGATTTTTTATATCTTCAAACTCGTTCCTGATATTTTCCACTTCACTATTTGCCTTAATAGCAATTTCTTTGGCTTTTGCATCAGCTTCCTGTATAATGAGTTCCGATTCTTTGTGCGCATTGGCCCTTACATCCTCTGCCGTATTTTGAGCTATTATTAAAGTCTTTTTCAGCGACTCTTCCATTTCCTTATACTGTTCTAACTGATGGTTCATGCCCTCCAACCTGTCTTTTAAC
>DASRMN010000087.1:0-5880 GCA_035647935.1 Clostridia bacterium
AGATTAAATTGTTAATTAAAAAAGGAGTTTTTATGAAAACAGCGAAAGATATATGGTTAGGGAGGAAAAAATCCCTAATTGAATATTTACATTATCAACCTGAGAAACTGAATGAATATATGAAAGTGGGGAAAAAGATGATTGGATTCGGATCGAACATCGGTATAGACTTAGGTACCTCCAGTGTTTTGGTTTTTGTAAAAGGAAAAGGTATAGTCCTACAGGAACCTTCTGTAGTTGCAATCGATAGAAATACAAATCAAATATTGGCCGTGGGAGAGGAAGCGCGTAAAATGCTGGGGAGGACACCCGGCAGTATAGTTGCCACCAAACCCCTGAAAGACGGAGTCATTTCCAATTACGATATAACGGAGAGAATGTTGAAGTACTTTATTCGAAAAACCATCGGGAAAAGGTTGTTTTTCAAACCCAAAATAATTGTATGTGTTCCGAGCGGGGTAACAGAGGTCGAAAAAAGAGCTGTTATAGATGCCACCAATGAGGCGGGGGCAAGGGTGACATATTTGATAGAAGAACCGATTGCTTCAGCCATAGGTGCAGGAATAGATATAGCACAACCCTACGGACACATGATCGTCGATATAGGCGGCGGAACTACAGACATAGCTGTTATATCCTTGGGCGGCATGGTTGTAAATACATCTATTAAAATTGCGGGTGATAGATTTGACGAGGCAATTGTCAGGTATATAAGAAAGATTCACAACATCATGATAGGCGAAAGAACAGCGGAAGAAGTCAAGATTAAAATCGGCGGTGCGTATGCAAGGCAAGAACAGGTATATATGGAGATAAGGGGGAGGAACCTCATTTCGGGTTTGCCGGTCAATATAGAAATAAACAGTAAAGAAATCTTGGGAGCGTTGGAGGAACCCGTATCGTCTATCGCGGATGCCGTACATAATGTATTGGAAAGAACTCCTCCCGAGTTGGCTGCCGACATTGCCAATCACGGAATATTTATGGCCGGAGGAGGCACACTCCTTTGGGGATTCGATAAATTAATTGAAGATCGGACAGGCATAACCGTACATATTGCGGAAAATGCAATCTCCTGTGTTGCAAACGGTACAGGTACCGCTTTGGATTCTATAGAAATGTTGGCAAAAAGCAGGAGCGGCGCATTAGGAGTCGGGGTCTAGATTATAAAAACAATAAAGACCTAAAGAGAAACCGGAAACATTCCGATAGTATAATATGAGGAATTATAAACCATGAATCATGGGGATCCTAGAATGTCATCTGAGACGGTCAGTATAAACGGCGCCATCGAAGGATCCCAAACGAGGTGAAAAAATGTTCAGAGGACTCTACACAGCAACATCCGGTATGCAGACAAGCCAAAAAAGGCTTGATATTGCATCCAACAACATGGCAAATGTGAACACAACCGGATTTAAAAAAGATATTATGGTATCGGAAGCTTTTCCCGAGGTCCTAATTAAAAAGATAAACGGGCAATTACCTACAAAGCCCGTAAAAACAAGCGGCAGTTTGGAAATAAACAGAGACGGCGAAGGATTCAATGTAACCACGGAAAGGGGCTTTTTCATAATAGACAGCCCCATGGGTACGAGTTACAATAGAGAATTGAATTTTGCTGTAGATGAAAACGGGTATCTGAGGACTTACGGGCGTGACCTCGAAGGAAGAATAGACACTTCCGAGGGAAATTTTGTATTAGACAGACAAAACAACAGGATACAAGTAGAAAATAACAACATTGATATAAATCCGCAGGGGCAGTTAACGGCTGATGGGGCTGTGATTGCCGATTTGATATACAAGCCGAACTTCGGTGTTATAGGAACCATAAACAGCGGACGCAGATTTGAAAGGACTCATACTGATTTTAATCAGGGAACACCGGAAGAAACGGGGAACACCTTAGATTTTGCCATAAGCGGGAGGGGTTTTTTCAGGGTAGCATTCCCCGAAGGTGAAATGTATACCAGAAACGGAAGCTTTTATTTGAATGCAAACAGAGAGGTTGTTACAGACGAAGGTTATCAATTATTAGGTCGAAATGGAAATATTGTTTTAGACGGCGATGATTTTCGGTTCGGTAGCAACGGTGAAATTATCATGGATGGAGAAGCAATAAATCAAATTGATATTATCAATATTCTGAATGTTAACGATTTAGACAAGTACGGCCAATCCTATTACATACTGAAGGAAAATGCGGAAATAGAGGACGCACCCTTCGAAGGGGAAATACTTCAGGGATTTCTGGAAGGCTCCAACATCAATCCCATCAGCGAAATGGTAAACATGATCAACATAATGAGAGCCTACGAATCAAACAGCAAAGTAGTAAAGGCCTATGATGAAATATTACAAAAAGCGGTAACTGAGGTAGGAAAATTATAAACAAAAATAAGATTCTTCATATGGGCTCAGAATAACAAATCTGATGATTCTAGGATATCAAACATGAATGTCATCCTGAGACAATCAGTATAAACGGCGCTATCGAAGGATCCCGTTTTTCAAAGGAGGAAAACAAAAAAATGAATCATGGGGACTGGTCCCATGGTCAGTCTTTTTTGACCGGGGGACCTGTCCCCGTGGTTCATGCTAGTAACGATAGTTAGAAGAAAGAAGGGAAAACAATGAGGGCACTATGGACCGCAGCATCCGGAATGAAAGCACAGCAACTGAATATGGACATCATATCCAACAACTTGGCCAACGTAAACACAACGTCCTACAAAAAACAAAAAATAGAATTCAAAGATTTATTATATGAAAACCTGAAAACAACGGATTTGAACGATGGAGAAGGAACACCCGTCAACTTGCAAGTGGGCCATGGAGTAATGCCGGTTGCCACCACCAGAATGTTTACTATGGGCAACTTGGAAAGAACAGATAATACATTTGATATGGCCATAAACGGAGAAGGATTCTTCGTTATAGAAGATCCAAACGGCAACTTTTTTTACACTAGGGACGGCAACTTCAAATTGAGCGTAGAATTTGATGAAATGCGACTTGTAACATCCGAGGGATACACAGTACTGTCGGATTTTGAGGATGCTATATATTTTGATGAAGACATGGGTGACATTACAGTAAGCGAAAGCGGGCTTATTACCGCAAAAACCGAAGATGGGGAAATTGAAGACATCGCTACAATCGCCCTTGTTAAATTCATTAACCCTGAAGGGCTGGAGGCCATAGGCAAGAACTTATACATAGAAACAACAGCTTCGGGAGAGCCGATTTTTATGGAGGACGAGGAAAGAACCAGCGACATCATACAGTGCTATTTGGAAACCTCCAATGTTCAAATAGTGGATGAAATGGTAAAATTAATAGTAGCCCAGAGGTCGTATGAAATTAATTCCAAGGCTATACAAACAGCAGACGAAATGCTGGGCATGGCAAACAATCTGAGGAGATAGGAATAAAGTCCTAGGAAACAGCGGGGCCGGTCCTACGGTCAGTCTTTTTTGACCGGGGCCCTGTCCCCGTGGTTCATTCTTCCCAAGGCCTAAAACATATCAAAATAAAAGGAATTTTGAAATATATATAGAAGTTATGATGAATATAGTTTATTATAATCTATGACGAGAATAGAAAAAACAGGAAGAGAGGATGAACAAAAATTGGAGGCAATGGATCAAGAAATCGAACTGGACCTGAAAGAGCTGATACAAATAATTCAAAAACGGCTATGGTTTATTGTATTTGCAACAGTACTGGCGGTCGGTGCCGGCGGAATCGTAAGTTTTTTCATCCTAGAACCGGTTTACAAAGCATCTACCACCATAATGGTTGGAAAACCGTCCGATTATATAGAAGGCAACCAGCTCCAAGTACAAGATCTGAATCTAAACCAAAGGCTGGCTAGGACATACGGGGAAGTTGTAAAAAGCAGAAAAGTGTCGGAAGATGTTATTTCACAATTGAAGCTGGATTTTACCCCACAACAACTGAAAGACAAAACGTCGGTAGACTTGGTAAAAGATACGGAATTTATTACGATAAGCGTAACAGATACGGATCCGAAACAGGCGGCCGTCATAGCTAACAAGATGGCTGAGGTTTTCAGAGTCAGAGTAATGGATATTATGAAAGTGGATAATGTGCAAGTACTCGATGATGCAATAGTGCCGACTTCACACATAAAACCCAAACCCAAACTTAATATGGCAATCGCGGGGGTACTCGGTATGATGGTAAGTATCTTCGTTGTATTTTTATTAGAATATTTAGACAGCACAATTAAAACCTCAGAAGATATAGAAAAATATCTGGGTTTAAGCGTCATAGGGACCATTCCGATGATGCAGGACGACTAACGAGGGGGAAATAGAATGAGTAAATACAAATTAATCGTACATACGGATCCGAAATCACCCATATCAGAGGCCTACAGAACACTTCGTACGAACATCCAGTTCTCGAGCCTGGATAATCCCATGAAAATTATAGTAGTTACCAGTGCCGGACCCGGCGAAGGCAAAACTACCTCTGTTATGAACCTGGCGGTTACCATGGCGCAGTTCGGCTCAAGGGTACTTTTGATAGACGGGGATTTGAGAAAACCCGCACTCCATAAAATTTTTGCAATATCTAATCAATCGGGCCTGACCAATGTTTTAGTGGGTGAACAGGATTATAAGGATGGGGTTTCTCCCACACATATAGAAGGGCTGGAAATTTTACCTGCAGGAGTTATTCCGCCGAACCCGTCGGAATTATTAGCTTCCAATAAAATGAAACAGCTTTTAAACAAGGTAAGGGAAGACTACGATTTTGTAATTATAGATACCCCGCCTGCTGCCATGGTAACCGATGCATCCGTCCTATCGGCCGTGGCCGACTGTGCTATATTGGTCTGTGCATCGGGTCAGGTACCTATAGAGGGGGCGAAAAGGGCAAAAGAATTGCTGGAAAATGTAAATGCCAATATCATCGGTGTCATTTTAAATAAAATTCCGATAGATCAAGGAGGCTATTCACAATACTATTACTATCGTTATTATAGAGAAGACAGCCCGAAGAAAAATAAAAAGAGGTTAAAAATAAATGGTCGATTTGCACAGTCACATCCTGCCAAATATTGATGACGGCTCCAAAAGCATGAAAGAAACTTTAAAAATGGGTAAAATAGCGGAATCAGAGGGTTTTAGCAAAGTAATTGCTACGCCCCATTATATAGAAGGGGAATTTACGTTAGAAAAGGAAGAATTCTTAAGTGTTATAGACAGAGTTAATGAGCATTTTATAGAGAATGGGGTTAATATAGAGGTCCTACCGGGCTTGGAAGTCTATATTTCACCGGATCTGCCCTCCAAACTGGAAAGAGGGGAAATTCTCACATTAAATAATACATCTTATGTCTTGGTAGAATTCCCCATGAACAACGTTCCCATATATACGGAAGATATTCTTTATGAAATAAGGCTGCTGGGCTATAGACCCGTAATAGCGCATCCCGAGCGCTATGCAGAGGTAATGAAGGACCCCAACTATCTGAAAGGTTTAATCGAACAGGGTAACTACGTTCAGATGAACAGCCTGAGCATAACCGGAGTGTTGGGAAAAAAAACAAAAAAGACAGCTGAAATTTTATTGAAACATAAAATGGTTCATTTTATAGGCACAGATGCTCACACCCCGAGAACCAGATCACCGAGAATAAAAGAAGCATTGGAACAAATGCACAAATGGGTAGGTAACGAATATGTTGAAGAAATAATCAATAACGGCCGAGCCTTGATAGAGGGAGAAAGGGTTATCATGCCGCAATCGTTAACTTATAAACCCAACAAGGGATTTTTACATAACATAAAGAAGTTTTTTAACTGAAAGGGAAAGGACTATATAGTACCCGAAGTATATAAA
>DASRMN010000088.1:0-2098 GCA_035647935.1 Clostridia bacterium
CTATCTTGCAAGTTATTTAATTATACGTGGTGAGGTACTACAAAGAGCAGGTAAAAACATATTGAGGGGCAGGATTTTTGATGAAAATTTTTTGATGGTCATAGCGACCATAGGCGCCTTTGCTATTGGGGAATTTCCCGAGGGTGTAGCCGTGATGCTTTTTTATCAGATTGGGGAGTCCCTACAGGATATGGCAGTAAGTCGTTCTAGGAAATCCATTGCGCAATTGATGGATATAAGGCCGGATTATGCAAATCTCAAAATAGGGGAAAACGAAAAAAGGGTTTCCCCGATTGATGTCTCTGTCGGTGACCACATTATAGCAAAACCCGGGGAAAAAATTCCTTTAGACGGGATTGTTTTAGAGGGAAATTCAATGATAAATACCTCTGCTTTAACAGGCGAGTCTGTACCAAGAGGGGTTGAAACAGGAGACACTGTACTGGGCGGGTTTATAAATATGGACGGTTTACTGACAATTGAGGTTACCAAAAGATTTGAGGAATCGACGGTATCAAAGATTTTAAAGTTGGTGGAAGATTCCGGCAGTAAAAAAGCTCTTACGGAAAATTTCATTACAAAATTTGCGAGATATTATACTCCGGTGGTTGTGTTTGTGGCCATTGCTTTGGCAGCTATTCCCCCGCTTATAATCAGGGATGCTGTTTTTTCCGATTGGGCGTACAGAGCGCTTATATTTCTCGTAATTTCATGTCCTTGTGCATTAGTAATTTCCATACCCTTAGGATTTTTTGGTGGGATCGGTGGTGCATCAAGACACGGGATCCTTGTAAAAGGCGGAAATTATTTAGAAGCATTAAACAATGTCCATATTGTAGTATTTGATAAAACCGGTACACTGACAAAGGGAGTATTTAAGGTTACGGAAATAAACGCCTGCATAGATATTTCAAAAGATGAGTTATTGGAATATGCCGCATATGCAGAAAGTTATTCTAATCATCCTATAGCCACATCAATTTTAGCGGCTTATGGAAAAGAGATAAATAAAAAAAATATCGAAAATTATGAAGAAATATCAGGCCACGGTGTTAAGACGGAAGTAAAAGGCAAGAAAATTCTGGCCGGAAACAAAAAGTTAATGGATAGGGAAGGAATTGTATACAAGCCGGTAAAGACCATAGGAACCGCAATATATATAGCAGTAGAAGGAATATTTACAGGTTCTATTATAATATCCGATGAACTGAGGGAAGATTCCAAAGACACAATCAGCATGTTAAAGGCTATCGGCATAAATAAAACTGTCATGCTTACGGGGGACAACGAAGGCATAGGCAAAAAAGTGGCAAGCGAGTTAGGAATAGACGAAGTATATTCGGAACTATTGCCGGACGAAAAAGTTAAAAAAATTGAATTGCTCAACAAACAAAAATTATCGAAAGGCAAGCTGGTTTTTGTAGGTGACGGTATTAACGATGCACCCGTACTTGCCGGAGCGGATATCGGCGTTGCTATGGGCGGGTTGGGTTCGGATGCAGCTATAGAGGCAGCGGACGTTGTTTTAATGACAGATGAGCCGATGAAGTTAATCAGTGCTATAAAAATAGCCGGAAGAACCAACCGCATTGTGTGGCAAAATATTTTGTTTGCGATTGCCGTAAAAATTATCATACTGGTATCAGGTGCAGGCGGTATTGCAACTATGTGGGAAGCGGTATTTGCGGATGTGGGAGTGGCACTTATAGCTGTACTCAATTCCATGAGGGTCATGAAGGTAGATAACATATAAAAATTTGCAATTATTTTTGTCATCCTAAGATGGACAGTATAAAAATTGTAGGGGTGGACGACCCTGTCCACCCTGGGCAGACAGAATCGTCTGCCCCTAGTCTTTTCTGGCCAGAAAACCCACACATTTTTGTCATTCTGAGACAGACAGTATAAACGGCACTAACGAAGAATCCCAGACTATTATCTGTCTTTTAATTTTTCCAGCACTTCCTTAGCATACTCCTTAGCGCCAAACAAAGACATATCCCTGTAATTACCGCATTGTACAGGATTAGCCGCAGGGACCTCTTCTGCCTCAATAACTTTTTCCAGAGCGTTGATAAGGGCCGCGGTTACCTCGTTT
>DASRMN010000089.1:0-4841 GCA_035647935.1 Clostridia bacterium
TATTTCAAGTTTATGTACCAGAAAAGAAGACCAGTATCAACATGATGATGCCGCAACTGTACCGGAAGGTAAAGATAAACCGCAGTTATTAAAAACAGAAATGGGTGAATCGTTTATTGGTCAATTTATGAAGTTTGATAATGATAATCAAATGCTGGAAATAAAAGACCAAAATACGATGAATAAGGACATATATGTATTTGCAGCAGTCAGAAATAATACGGAGAATCTGGAAAATCCACGGGATATAACTTTCATAACAATAAGTGGAACAAATCAGGAAATCGAGGTTCCCGTGGTTTATGGTGCAGATAGGGTTGGAGAATGGATTATTATAAAAAAATCCATTAATAATGCCCAAGGCAATAATTTTGAAATTGGCGGCCCTTATGCAGATATAGCGGAAATAGTCGTATATAATAATACACCGTCCAATGGAGAAATTGAAGAAATTAAAAATTATTTTTTATCTAAATACAGGACAAATGTACTGGTGGACAATGGCACCACCCATATTATAGATATTGAATCCGAGGATTAAAACAAATTGTAGATTCTAAAGAGTACTATACTTTAAAGATTTGAATACAAGCATATTTTATTGGGGGAGGAAATAGCTTTGCATTTTTTAATGGTTTTTATTGTTGGCCTTTTAATAGGTTCATTCTTAAACGTATGCATATATAGAATACCGTTAAAACAATCTATCATCTCTCCCCCTTCACATTGCACCGATTGCAATACCGAACTGAAACCGGCGGACTTGATCCCGGTGCTGAGTTATTTGTTTTATAAAGGGAAATGCCATTACTGCGGAGAAACAATATCGGTACAGTATCCTTTTATAGAGTTATTGACAGGAATCGTATATTTATTATTATTTATAAAATTTGATTTTTCTATAGATTTTATTTTCTTCAGTATTTTATGTTCATTATTGATTATAATCAGTGGAATAGACTATGAACATCAAATTATACCCGACGGAATAGTTTTGAGCATACTGGTTATAGCAATTATATATAAACTAATTACACATTTTTATTTAAGGCTGCCGGTGTATTGGTTAGATAGTATAGCAGGGCTTTTAATCGGCGGCGGTTTTCTCCTGTTGGTTGCATTGGTTTCCAACGGAGGTATGGGCGGTGGAGACGTTAAACTTATGGGGGTTCTAGGTTTTTGGTTAGGATGGCGGCTAACAATAACAGCTATGCTGCTTTCATTTATGTTAGGGGCTATTATATCCGTCCCACTTTTGATCTTTAAAATAAGGGGCAAAAAAGATGCAATCCCCTTCGGGCCCTTTATTGCATCGGCCGCATTGATTATAATACTGAGGGGGGACGAGCTGCTTTGTTGGTATCTGGAAAATATTTTATTTAGATAAGGGGGAGATTGCATTTGAAAGATAAAATATTAGATGCATTTGGAAAGCCGATGTTATCCATCGATATTGGCTCCCAAAATATAAAAATTGTGGAAGGGAAATATGCCGCCGGCAGGGTTTCAATCAGTAAAGCCGTTACCGTTCCAACCCCTCCGGAGACATTTTATAATGGGGAAATTATAGATAGGGCGAGGGTTGAGCTGGCTATAAACGAAGTATTGAAAAAAGAAAGCATCCGGGCTAAGAATGTTGCCTTTACTCTGGAGAGTACGGAGGCAATCAGCCGGGAAATGGTCCTGCCCTGGGCAAAACCGCAGGAACTGGGGCAGATAATAAGATTCGAGGCGGAACAATATTTGCCCATAGAGATGGAAAAATATATTTTACAGTATAAGATAATGAGTGAGTTTGAAGAGGAAGGCACGAAGAAAGTCACTGTTTTGGTAGTAGCCCTGCCGAAGGTAATGGGCGAAGATTATTTGGACTTGGGTAGAAATACGGGGTTGATTCCGCATTACTTAGACATCCATTCCAATTCTATACATAAGTTGTTGCATCCGAAGGTTGTGGTCAATGATAGCTATCCTTTGGAGGAGCAAACTATAGCGGCAATAGATTTGGGGCATCAATTCATAAATATAACTATCATAGACAAAGGGCTGTTTAAATTCAGCCGGCTGTTAAAGCGCGGCGGTAAAGATATAGATGTAAATATATCCAATCTATTCACTGTTTCATTGGAAGAAGCGGAAAGTAAGAAAAAGGAAATAAAAGACATCAGTCAAGACACGGAACAAATCGATCCGAGTTCGTCAACGAGCATAGTTAAAGAAACCATAACGGGTTGGTTGGAGGATATTCAAAAAGTCTTCAGATATCATACGAGTAGAAGTACCGGTAATGTTATTGACAGCATTTGTATATATGGCGGAAGCTCTAACATTGAAGGCATTTCAACTTATATTCAGGAATTTTTTAATACTCCTACCTTTAAAATAAACAGTTTGAATAATGTAAAATTTGACAATAGTTCAGAAGAAATTTCCATATCAAATTATATCAATGCTATAGGCTCCATCATTAGAAGATAGGAGGGAAAAAATGAAGGATTTTAACTTTTTCGAACCTTATTTGGATAAAAGAGAAATTTCGGGCCCAAATGTTTTAATCTTTTATGCTGTTGCCCTGGTTGTGGTTTTGGGCTTGATTATATATCCTTTGATCAACGTTTTTAAAATAAATTCATTAAAGAAGAGTGTTACGGCAATGAAAACGAGTTTAGAGTCCAGTACTATTTATGAACGATTGGACATTGTCGAGCAAAAAAAAGAAAAGGTATCTGAGATGGAAGAAAAATCTTTACTTTTAAATGATGCCGATAAAATTATTGAAAGCAGAGATGTTGTAAATGATTTGCTTTTAAATAGAATAACTGAAAAAATTCCGAAAGAGGTCTTTTTAAAATCTTTAAATCTTTCGGCCGACCTTATTCAAATGCAAGGAATGGCGACCGGCAATTTAGCTGTTGCTTGTTTGGAGACTAATCTGAAATCCGATAAAGGTTTCAAGAACATTTATATTTCAAACATATCATTAAAAGATGGCCTGTATGATTTTTCAATCAGTTTTGCTCTGGAGGATACAGAAGAAAGTAATGTAGAACAGGATGATATAGAGCAAGATGATGCAGAAGAAAACGGCGCAGAGCAGAAGGATGTGAAACAAGATGAAACTAAATAAAAGAGAGAGAAATTTATTGATAGGTTTAGGTGTCGTATTACTGCTTTGGGGATATTATAAATTCATCATATCATTTCAGCTCAAAAGTTTAGAGGCAAAACGGGAAGATAAAGCTCATTATGAAAATGAATTGCTTAAAATACAGACTATTGTCTCCTCGGAAAAAGAAATTGACAATAAATTTGAACATTTAAACGAAGAAATGGAATTATTATCTGAAAAATATTTTTCTGAGATAGACCAGTCCCGGTTTATTGTATTGTTTAACGAATTGTTGGAGGGAATCGATTTATTTGTTCAAAACATATCCTTTTCTCAGCCGAGGGAGGAAGGCATCGGAGACCTGCTGGTTGACGCTATGTCGGTCACCCTGCCCTATGAAGGCAAATATTCTTCTCTGCTCTCATTTTTAGAAAGGGTACGCGAATATAAACCCAAAACCGTAATAAAAAATCTGAGTATCACCACAAAAGAAAATGATTTATTGGGTGGTAACGTATTGTTGGATTTTTATAGTTTACCCGATCTTATTCCTGACGACTCTATAAAACATCTTTTTGACAGCAGCGAAATAAATCCCGATCCTTTTTATTCCTTTGAGGAACAATATATCATCGGGGACGATTACTATGGAGCGATTGATTTGAGCGGTGTCAGTATTAATTTTAACAGCTCAAGGGTTCTCATAGAAGGGTTTGACAACAAGGCCTTAAATTTTGCACCTTCTCATCCAAGTATAAAATGTGAGATAGCCCCGAACATAAATTCAAAGCAGGGCACAAGTTCCTTGGGATTGTATTATAACTTCCCGCCTATTCAGGATGAAAAGTATATTTATGTAGCCCTGAATAATGGGGAAGGTATTATTTCACAACCTCCGGAGAATATAGGTATGTGGGTACATTCGAGCGATGCAACCGGGCATAGCATGAAGCTCAGAATAAAGGATAGGGAAGGAAACAAATACAATATAAGTTTATATGAAAATATAGATTGGATAGGTTGGAAACATCTGGAGGCAAGTATTCCTCAGGAAAGTTCCTTATATCCTATGGAGGTAGAACATATAGTAGTGGAAATAGATTCTGCGGATGATGGCAAAGGTACATTATTATTTGATGCCTTAGAAGCGTTCTATATTATAAAAGATATCCCCGTTATTGATGGTAACAGCATTGGAAACTATAGACTTTACGATGTTCAGGTAGGGGATACCCTCAGCAGCATCAGTAAGGCTTTCTATAATGACACATCATATCAGAGTACTATTAAAATATATAACGGTATCAACAGCAATAATGATCTGAAACCGGGAAGAAGAATAATCATTCCCGACGCCTAGCAGGATTGTAGGAGCAGACAGCCTTACTACATTGTAGGGGCAGACCCATTACATATTGTAGGGGCAGACCTATGTGTCTGCCCACAAAAGGCATACAGCCTTACCACATGTAGGGGCAAACCCATTACATATTGTAGGGGCAGACCTGTGTGTCTGCCCACAAAAGGCATACAGCCTTACTACATTGTAGGAGCAGACAACCTTGCTATCTGTAGGGGCAGACCCATGTGTCTGCCCACAAAAGGCATACAGCCTTACCGCGTTGTAGGGGCAGACCCATGTGTCTGCCCACAAAGGAATGATGCCCACAAAGGATCTCACATAATTTTACTACTGCTAATATACCTATAAAAGGGAGGTCGACAAATGAGA
>DASRMN010000090.1:0-7211 GCA_035647935.1 Clostridia bacterium
CCATACATATTATACCATATATGCCCGTCTAAACATAACAAAAAGCCGCTACTCATCTAATCATCAAGATTGATGTGTACCGGTTTTTTATTTTTATATTATTTAACTTTTTTGGTGCAGGGCATGAGATTCGAACTCACACGATTTTTCAATCGCTACCCCCTCAAGATAGTGCGTCTACCATTTCCGCCAGCCCTGCATCATGCTATCGCCATCTGATTTAGTATGTTTAGTAACACTGTCACCGAGTAGTTGTCATTGCAAGCATACGTGTATACCAATTCCACCACCTCTGCGTTGTGCCACCATAACCATTTTTCCCGATGTATTAATAAAATCACTGAGCAGTTATCGTTATAACAAACACGATCAACCGTACAGTTTCCGTGAATAAGGCCACCTTGTCTATTATAGTATTTTTTATTTCATATGTCAATACGTCCTGTTTCTGACAATCTAGGCATAAAAGGGCAATTTTGTGTGTTGTTGGGACAATAATTTTCACACAGTCCGTCGTTTTTCTGCGTCACCCACACAGGATTCTATCACTTGGTGTTGATATACCAGTTGTTGATATTTGAAAAAACATTATAACCGTGGGGTTCTAAATCGCCCATTATCTTTTTATTCATTATTATTGTACCATTTTTAAAAATTAAGCTGATATACGGCAACTCTTTGGCTATATGCTCCTGTATATCACTAAATCTTTGTTCTTTTGATATTGAGCTGACATCAGTTAAATAGACATCTAACAGGGCATCTAATTCCTCGTTGTTATAGGCAACAAAATTAGCCTTACCTTTTTCAGATGAATGAAACATATCTGTAACATTCGGTATATATGATAACTCCCAACCCCCTAGAAACAGATCATAACTATTTGTAGTAATCCGTTCTTCAAGGTCGTCCCATTCTAAAAATTCGATCTCTAATTGTACGCCTATCTTGTTTAAATCCTCCTGAATAAACAGTGCAGTTTGATCCCTCAGTGGATTATCCACATTAGTAATTAATTTGAGATTTATAATTTCACCCTTTTCATTTGTCCTGAGGTTGCTATTTCCTCTTAACATATAGCCTGACTTATCCAAAAAAGTTGCTGCCAAATTAGGATTAAACCCAAGTTGAACCTTGCCGTAATCATAGAGCCACGAGCTGGGCATAACAGGATAATCTGCTACCGTGGCATGTCCCAAATAAATGTTACCAACAATTTTCTCCCTGTCAATACCATAAGCTATCGCTTTTCTAACGTTTATGTCGTTTAAAATATCCTTTCTAAAATTAATTCCTATAAATTCATAATCAGGTATAATAAATTCCGCATGTCTTATTGTCTTATCGTCCGTATATTTCCCCCAGTCAACAATATTCGTATGCACAAAATCTATATCTCCATTCTCAAACAAAGATAATTGAGCTTCCTCGTCCGGAACAATAAGAACGTTAATTTCTTCTATATAAGGCCTGTTTCCCCAATAATCATTATTGCGAACCAAGGAAATCTTCCTAGTTTTTTCATATTCTTTTATTTTATACATTCCTGTTCCAACAACATTCAAGTCATCTTGCTTTAGGAGTTGTGCCTGTTTGTCCTGAAAAATATGTTTCGGTAAAATGGGAAATGTCATAGTTTCGAGTGTATTAGCTACATCATTTGATAGACTAACCCTTATGGTGTTTTCGTCAATTTTAACAATACCTGTTATATTTTCTAATGACTCCCTGTATATTGAAGTCCTATCAAAGCCTCTAATATTCCCCTTTATTACATTAAACGTAAATATTACATCATCCACAGTCAGAAGTTGCCCATCATGCCATTTTACCCCTGATCTTAACCTGAAATCCACGCTCTCTGCCCCGTTAAATTTCCAACTTTCGGCCAATAACGGTTTCACGCTCATGTCTTCTCTGAAGGCAACTAGGCTCTCATATAATAAATGATGAATCTGAAATAAATCATTATTCCTATTGAATAGGGGATTTAGTGTCTGGAATCTGGTAGTAGACACAGTTATTGTTCCCCCATCTATCGGGTTTCGGTTTCCTGATGTTTCTTTCCCTGTTTCTTCGTTTATTATATCAGTATTAGAATTGCAAGCAGTAATCAACAGTAGCATCAATAAAATAATGCTGATACATTTTAAGCTTTTCACTCTAATCCCCCTCGTATAATAGCATTAGTTTCATATAATTTGCCTTATTTATAAATTCGGGTGTATATTTTGTAATCCCTCAGAACCTTTTTTTTATAAATTCCGGTTTCATTAAAAGGAATTCTATATAACGTCTTACCGTCTCTGCTGTATCTCGGATTGTTTAACCATTTTCTTACATTCCCGTTCCCTGCATTATACCCCACTACCATTAATTCAATATTGTTGCCAAATTCCTGTTTTAATACATTTAAATACCAAACACCGAATTGTATATTTAATTCCGGCTGAAAAAGCATATCCTCGGAATAGTCTGGTATCTCCAATTCCTCGGAAGCCCACTTTCCCGTAATGGGTGCTATTTGCATCAACCCCTTTGCATTTTTTTTCGAAACTGCGTTGGGATTGAACCTGCTTTCATTTTTCATTATAGCTACAACTAAGTAGGGGTCTATTCCATATTTTTTGGAATATTTTCCAATCAAATCATGATAATGGATGGGATAGATTGTCCTCATAATCCATTTTATATTCTGGAATACAACAATCGCAACAATTAATAACAAAACGAGTATCAAAAATCTAAGACATCCCCTACCCAAGATCAACATAAACTACAACCACCCCAAAATGTCACCGAGTCACCCTTTTCCAATTCGCCTCTACCTGCGCCCACAAATGGGCCGAGTCTTTTGAATTATCTATAATTCTATCGGCATATCCCCTTTTATGTTCAGAGGGTATTTGAGCATCTATGCGTTTTTCGGCCTCATCCTCACCAATATCTTCTCTTTCCACCAGACGTTTAAGTTGCACTTCCTTTGGTGTAGCAACAAGCCAGACCTCTTCGACTAAGTACATCAAATTTTGTTCTATTAACAAGGCCGCATCCAGTATTATAACACGGTCATTATATGTTTTCCTATACAGATTTATTTCATCAGTAATTTCTTTGAAAATATAAGGTTGGATAATTTCATTTAGTTTTTTCAGCTTTTCAACATTATTAAAAACAATATCGCCAAGCTTTTTACGATTGAGTTCCCCATTTTCAAGTAAAACCTCTTTCCCAAAATGTTCTTTGATTTCATTCAGCGCAGGCCTGCCCTTTTCTACTACTTTCCTAGAAATTTTATCCGCATCTATGATAATAGCGCCCAATTTCCTTAGAATGTTTGATACTGTAGTTTTGCCACTGGCAATTCCTCCCGTGAGCCCTATTATATTTGCCATAAAACCACTCCTTAATTTATATCATACCAATTATTGGCATAAGATATGTCTACCTTCAGGGGTACCGACATTTTAACAGCATTTTCCATAGATTCTCGCAACATTTTAATTACAGCCTCCATTTCATTTTCAGGACATTCTATTAACAATTCGTCATGTACCTGAAGAATCAATTTAGCCCCGAAATTTCCTTCCTTCAATGCCTTATATATTTTAATCATAGCAATCTTTATAATGTCCGCGGCACTCCCCTGTATTGGCGTATTCATGGCCATACGTTCTCCAAAATTACGAACATTTGAGTTAGATGACCTTAACTCGGGCAAGTATCTCCTTCTATGAAAAATTGTAGAAACATATCCTTTATCCTCAGCCTCCTTGATAGTGTTTTCCATATAGTGTTTTATAGATGGATATTTTTCAAAATAGCCGTTTATATACTGTTTTGCCCTATGCACAGGTATATCCAGATTTCGGGACAAACCAAAATCACTTATCCCATAAACAATACCAAAATTGACTGCCTTTGCACTGTTCCTCATACTAGGCGTTACCTCATCCATAGGAACCTTAAATATTTCAGAAGCAGTTCTTTTGTGTATATCCTGATTTTTTACAAAAGCATCCATTAAATTTTCATCATTGGCAATATGCGCAAGCACTCTTAGTTCAATCTGGGAATAATCTGCATCAATAAATGCATGCCCCTTTTCACAAATAAACACTTTGCGTATTCTTTTCCCCATATCCAGCCTTACGGGTATATTTTGTAAATTTGGTTCCGTACTGGATATCCTTCCCGTACTTACAACCGTTTGATTAAAATTGGAATGTATACGATTTGTAACAGGGTTTATAATAGCCAGCAATCCGTCTACATATGTGGATTTGAGTTTTGAAATTTGTCTGTATTCCGATATTTTGGGAATAACATAATGTTTATCATATAATTTTTCAAGCACCTCCGCATTAGTAGAATATCCTGTCTTTGTTCTTTTTATGGGTGGTAATCCCAACTTATCGAAAAGTACCTCACCTAATTGTTTTGGTGAATTTATATTAAACCGCACACCTGAAAGATTATAAATTTCTTCAGTTAGCTGTTCTATTTTTTCCCTAAATTCTATTTCCAAATCTAATAGTATATTCCTATCTACCCTAATTCCCCGGAATTCCATAGATGCCAACACCTCAACCAGAGGCAATTCTATGTTATAATAAAGCTCTTCTAAATCTAGGTTTTTTAATCTTTCCCTAATAGGTTGATATATTCCGTTAATAGCCCTTACTTGACTACAAATTAATTTTCTATGGCCATTATCGGATGCTTCCCATAAAGAAATTTGGTTTCCCCGCCTATCCATTGTTCTTAATTCGTTAACAATTTCTTGCCCCAAATACTGTGAAGCCAAATCTTTCAAGTTGTAACCAGACTTTGCAGGATCAATCAAATATTCACCTATCATGGTATCAAAATGTAGATTGGATATATTGATACCATAACGATAAAAATGAACAATTTCTTTTTTCAGATCATGGCCTATTTTTTTAACCCTATTGTCTTCTAGGATCTCCTTTAAAATACGTAAAAGTTCCTGTTCGTCCTTGAAGTCTTTCAAATTTATATAGTATTGTACGTCCCCTGTAACGGTGGCGGCTAAGTGTATTATATCATCTGTTATAATATTTTTCCCCTCTGTAATTGTTTTCAGAATAATAGTTCCATGTTCTTTTACTTCGTTTATCATGGTTTTTAATTCATCCATGTCTATAACTTCAGATATGTTTTCCTTTGGGATGATTTTTGCCATACCTGTGTCCCCACCTATTTCGTTCGTTTGTCCCATGCCTTTTTCAATCCTGGGGATAAGACTGTTAAATTCATATCGCCTAAACAATTTCATCAATTTTTCATGATTCGCTTCCCGTCTTTTTAATTGATCTAAATTTATACTTATTGGAACGTTTGTAACTATAGTAGCCAGTCTTTTACTCAGAACTGCTTGTTCCTTGTTAGATTCAACCCTTTGCTTTAATTTCGCTCCTGTGATTTTTTCCGTATTTTGAATCAAATTTTCTATACTTTCAAATTGCTTCAAAAGTTTCACAGCCGTTTTTTCCCCAACCCCGGGAATCCCGGGTATATTGTCAGATTTATCACCCATTAACCCCTTAAGATCTATAAATTGTTCAGGTGTAACCTCATATTCTTCAAACACCCTTTTACCATCATATATTTCAAGATTTGTTATTCCTCTTTTAGTAAACAATACCTTGGTCCTATCAGTTGCTAATTGAAATGCATCTTTGTCTCCGGTTACAATCAGGGTTTCAATACCTTTATTATCACAGTATTCAGATAAAGTGCCTATTAAATCATCCGCCTCGAAACCTTCCAATTCTATTCTATATATATTAAATGCGTCTAATATTTCCTTTAACGGTTCTATTTGTGCAAACAATTCCGGTGCCATCTTCTTTCTACCCGCCTTATAATCCGTAAATTCCTTATGCCTAAAAGTCGGAGCTTTTTTATCAAAAGCTATCCCTATATAATCCGGGTTATAATCCTCCATTACCCTAAACAGCATAGTCAAAAATCCGTAGATAGCATTTGTTTGCATACCGTCGGTAGTCGATAACGGTGGCAGGGCATAAAAGGCCCTGTTTACCAGACTGTTCCCGTCTATAATTATTATGCGTTCTTCCATGGATGATTCCCCTTTCCCTTGACATCCTTGTTGGGTCAGCATTATTTTCTGATTATTTTGTATATCAAAATTGTTATACCGGTAACCAGAACCAATACAAAAACCGAACCGAATACCTTATTTAAATTCTTATCATTCAGTAGGCTTTGTATACTTTCATTTGTAGTAGATTTTCCGATATCGTCGGGTTTCTCGGAAGAACCGGTATACCTATGATTTTTTCCGTTGCTACCTTCCATAACATCTTCTTGTATTTCCTTTTTTGAAGCATCCTCGTGTGTTCCATTCCCTATTGTTTTGTTTTTATCTGTCGGTGCCATTTTCAGGGACATAATGGATTTTTCGTTGCCCCCTTCGTCTGAAGTTTCCCCTCTGGCCCCGTCAGGCGTAGTACCGATGTCTGCATTTTCTTCCTCTCGCACCGCATCATCTGTCACGAAATGGGGACTCGATTCTTTTTTATAATTCAGAGAGTTATTTATTAAGGGTAGAGTGAGAACAAAAATCAGCAACATTGCCGCAATCTTCAATATTCTGTTTCTGTTGGATAAAATTGATTTTAATTTATGATTTCTCGCATTCTGCAGCCTTTCGTGCAATTCATCGGAGAAATGCGCGGGGAGTTCGGCATCTTCAAGCATGTTCAGACTTTCTACAACTGTCCTTAGATTTTTAAGGGCGGTACTACAAGCCTTGCATTTTTTAATATGATCTTCAAAATCCGATTCTTCCTCTTCGGAAAGCACATTATCTATATAGGCTGAACCATATGTTTGAAAGTCTTTACAATCCATGTTATCACTCCTCCCAATCCCTTAGCTTTTCCCCAATTATAGCCTTCAGGTTATTTCTTGCTCTGCTAATTCTGGATTTCACGGTACCTTCGGGACAGCCCAGTATTTGCGCAATTTCTCTATATGAGAAGTGTTCTATATCCCTCAAAACAATAATCTTCCTATAATTGTAGTCCAATTCACCAATAGACCTGTGCACCAATTTCTGCACTGCTTTTTTTTCAAACAGCTGTTCCGGTGTATTCTCGTTGTTACTTAGCTGTATTTTATAAGTGCCCCCGCCCCTTTCATATTCTTGATCTATATATACC
>DASRMN010000091.1:0-10207 GCA_035647935.1 Clostridia bacterium
CCTTCCTTTGGTGTTAGATATTTCCAATTAATATCTCTATTAAATTTTGGGATTTCTATATTTTCATATACTTCCACTTCCAACCCCAGACCATAAAAATCCTTTAGGAGGGACGCATATGATTCCGGTGATTTGATTGCCGCGCTCAGCATATTCGGATCCCCAATGGCCTTGATTATAAAGGGTTGTCCATAAGTATAATTGTTGACCGTAATGGTTGCCCCCGCACATTGAATTTCTGATGTGCCCATAATTCTTTGTCCGTTGATAGATATGGCTTCGGCACCGGCAGTTTTCAAGTCATTTACAACAATAAGAACATCGAGATCATGTACAATAACGTTGTTGGGATCCTCCCATTCATATAATTCCCTATCACTATCCCTGAGCCAAACAATAATTCCCGGACCCTCTAAATCCATAAAACCGCCTATCGCTTTGAATTGATCATGTTCTTTTGCTAAAACATCTCTGATGCTTCCACCTTTGCTTATAGCCATTTCATATTCTAGGAGTCTATTTTTGTTGGACATTATAAGTTCTGAAATGCTGGACAACTCCTCTTTTTCTTTTTTTATTAGATTTTGTAAATCCATTATGGTTCTCAGACTCACAAAATCATAATCCCCCTGTACATTTTTTGTTTGAATAGCCATAAAAAAACCCAAAACAATGCATAGAAGGAGAATAACTATTTTGTTTGGTTGTATTTTCATAACTGCACCTCTGCTTTGTTTTTTCAGGAAACGGTATCCAAAGGCTTTGCATATTTAAAATTTATTGTTCTGTTATATCTTGGTATTACTATATTATTCTCCTTTTTTATAGCCACCTGGAGGTTATACATTTCACGCATTTCCTGGACAATACCGAACCGTATATTGAGAGCCGCTTCCAATGATTCCGAGTTTCCAATCGCTTTTATGATAAAAGGTGGAATTGCGGGCACAGAGTTGATTAACACAGAGTTCGAAGTATAATAAATTTCAGTTACCGAAGTGTACCTCTGATCATTGATCGAAATTGCTTCGGCACCCGCTCCATTCAGTTTATTGATAATACCTAGAAGTAAATCATAGTTATACATAATAGAACTATCACCGGTCAGATCGGGGTATTTGTGTACAGGATCATCTATGGTAATTATAACCCCCGGGCCCTCGACAGTTTTATACCCGGAAACTATCTGATATTTTTCCAAGTCCTTGTTCAGATTTTTAATAATAAAACTTTCGTCGGCTTCTGATATTTCATATTCCTTTAACCTTACTTCCCACTCTGTTAACTCTTCCATTAAGGCTGTTTTTTCAGTCCTCAACTCCTTTAACTCCAACGCTAATTGCTGTGCTTTTTGTGTGGACAGAAGTCCGCCTGTATTTCCCTTTACAGTCTGAAATTGCAGTGATATCGTAAAGCCTAAAATAGCACAAAGAATACCAAAGGCTACTTTACCGTTTAAATTTTTCATAAATTAGTCCTCCCATATGTCTCTACCCTTTACTGAAATATAGCCCTCATACCTCATATCAATTATAACATTTTTGATGTTTTTAGTGTAAAGATTAATAAGTATTTCATTTAGAGCCATCATAAGATAAGCGGGATTTTTTGACTCTCCAAGCAACACCTCCGAACCATCAAAGGTTATTATACGTATATTGCTTTCTTCACCGATATTAATTTCAGAGATCATATCACATATGGTGATCAAATTTGCCACCTTGAGTAGATCCATGACAAGACCCAAATTATCGTTATTAATAGCCTCAACTTTGTCTCCTACCTTAAAATTTTTAAAATCTATTCCTGTAATCAATATATTATCACTGGCTATATAACTGTCGGATGCTCTTAAAACTATGCCTTCTTCATCTATATATATATAAGAACCCATATACAATATTATAGCATATTCTTGTCTCTCTTCTATCTGTACCACAATGGTATTAGGCAATTTTCTATGCACATTTACCCCTTTTATGTAGGGATGTAACATTATATTCTGTTTTATTTCCTTTAGGTTATATTTAAATATATTCCTATTAATAACCAGATTAGAAATACTGACAATTTCATCTTTGTTTACATATGAATTGCCTTCCAATACTATATTTTCCAAATTCATTAAATCTGATTGTAATAAATAATACATGCTCCAAAATATAAACAACAGTGCAAATAACAGGCTTGAAATCCTCGTCTTTACTTTACGTATTCGTTTTCGGCTTTTAATGTGATCTCTCTCTTTCGCACCCACTGTTTCCCCCTACTTTCATAACTTGTCCACTTAAATATTTTACTAAGAACAGCCAATGGCTGTACCTAGTGCATACTTATGTTTACTGCCTGACTATATCTGCACCTAATCCGTTCAGAACATCGTGAATATCTTCATATCCCCTGTCTATATGCCTTGTGTTTTCAATAATAGTTTGACCCTCCTCTGCTGCCAATCCCGCAAGTACCAAGGCTGCTCCCCCTCTTAAATCTTGTGCAATTACCGTAGCACTACTTAATTTCTCAACTCCTGTAACAACCGCTGTTCTTCCATCAATCTTTATGTTAGCTCCCATCCTCATCAGCTCATTCGCATGTTTATAGCGATTTTCGAATATATTTTCCGTAAATACTGTTGTGCCATTACTTAACGACATTAAAGCCATCATTTGTGCCTGCATATCCGTGGGATAACCCGGATAAGGCAAGGTTTTAACGGATCCTACAGCTTCAATCTTCCTAGGTGCTATAAGTTTTAAACCATGATTATAAATCTGTATTGTACATCCACATTCTTTAAATTTAGATAATATTGACTGTAAATGCTCCTGTATAGCATTTTTTAGTACTATTTCACCTTTGGTTATAGCTGCTGCCGCTAAATATGTGCCCGCAACAATTCTGTCAGGTATTATACTATGCTCCACATCATGTAACTTTTCTACTCCCTCGATGCGAACAGTGGCCGTTCCCATACCTGAAACCTTAGCACCTGCAGCATTTAAAAATCTTCCCAAATCTATGATTTCGGGTTCCCTTGCAGCATTTCTAATAACAGTTATGCCTTTGGCAAACACCGCCGACAATATTATATTCTCCGTGGCACCAACACTGGGAAAATCTAATTGAATGTCGCAACCTTTCAACTGTTTGGCTTTACAAATTAGAAAACCATGCTCTTCTTCAATTTTTGCTCCCATTTCCCTTAAAGACTTCAAATGTAAATCTATAGGCCGCAATCCGATTTCACAACCACCCGGATAACTTGCCACCACCCTGCCACATCGTGATAGCATAGCACCCAAAAAAACAATCGACGACCTCATTTCTCTGACCAGTTCTTCCGGTATTTCATGATTTGTCATTTGTCTCGAGTCTACAACAACAGTCCTATTCTCTCTTTTTACAGAACAACCCAATGATACCAGTATTTTTTCCATAATACGTACATCCAACAATTTTGGAATGTCATGTATAACGTTAATGCTCCCATTTAACACAGTGGCAGCTAAAATTGGCAACACAGAGTTTTTTGCCCCACCTATCCTAATTTCCCCTTGAATTCTGTTTCCGCCGTTAATAATGAGTTTACTCATTATTATCCCACCTCCAGAGCCAGTAAATATTTACCTGATTTGCACAGTATGTTCAAAAACAAATATATAAACATAATATGCAAAAGGCCTGAAGGTGTGCCAGTCTCAACATTTTTACAAATCCAGCAATTTCTCTATTTCGTTATATATACGATCTGCAGCATTGATGATTGCACCCTTTTTACTTGCAGCTCCCATAGATTTAAGGACTTTTTTGTTGCCCAGAACCTCTTTAATTTTTTTGTTCAGTATTTCACCGTCTAACTCATTTTCATTAATAACAAGTGCCGCTCCCTTATCCTCCATAGCGTCTGCGTTGTACTGTTGATGGTCTTCCGATGTATAAGCCTTAGGAACAAGTATAGCAGGTTTACCAATAGCGGTAATTTCCGCAATGGTGATAGCACCCGCACTGCATACAATCAAATCTGAGGCCTTCAGCGCATAGGGCATGTCGTCAATATAGGGCACTATTTTATGGTTACCCATAGGGTTTTGTTTTCCCACACTTCTGATAGTTTGTTCATACAGTCTCTTGCCGGTAACCAATAACAGCCTAAACTTTCGGGGATTGTATTTATTTAGGATGTATATCACCGCATTGTTCATCTTAAGTGCCCCACCGCTGCCACCCACAACAAGTACCAAAGGTATATCCGAATTTGTGTTATACCTTGCTTTTGCCTCCTTCTCCGTAACACTGAAAAAATCCGATCTTATAGGATTCCCCGTTACCACTAATTTGTTTTTGTTTTTAAAATATTTCCTTGCTTCTTCGAAACCGAGAGCAATCTTGTCTACATATCTGTCTAAAATACGGTTGGTGAGCCCGGGAAATACATTTTGTTCATGTATAATTGTTTTGATTTTAAGTCTGGACGCCACATAAACAACAGGTCCGCATACAAAGCCACCGGTACCGACAACTATATCTGGTCTAAAATCTTTTATTATTTTTCTTGCCCCCAGTATTCCTCTAAAAAGTACTGCCGCACTCTTTATGTTATGTAAAGAAAACCTTCTCTTCAGATAACTTACGGTAATAAATTTTATTGGATAGCCCTCCCCGGGTATTATATTGCTTTCCATGCCCTTTGCGGTACCTATAAATAATATCTCCGCATCCGTGTGTTTTTCTTTGATTTTATTGGCAATAGATATTGCAGGATAAATATGTCCCCCTGTGCCTCCACCACTCAAAATAACTTTCATATTTTCAACTCCTATCCAGACTTATATGTTTGGATATATTCAGCAGTATTCCTATGGAGGCCATAAAAACAACTAAAGAACTTCCGCCATAGCTTATAAAAGGAAGTCCCATACCTGTAACAGGCATGGAGGATGTTGCAACCGCAATATTTATAATAACCTGTACGGCTATCATGGCAATAACACCTGTAGCCATAACACATCCTAATACATCCGGTGCATTAATGGCAATTCTTATTCCCCTCCATATTAATATGGCGTATAAAATAATGACAATTGCTCCTCCGATAAAGCCCAATTCCTCACCAATAATGGCAAATATAAAGTCATTTTGCGGCTCCGGCAAATAGAAATGTTTTTGAACACTCCTTCCAAGGCCCCTTCCGAAAATGCCCCCCGAACCCAAAGCTAACAAAGACTGTATAACCTGATAGCCCGTATCTGATGAGTCTTGCCAAGGATCCAAAAAAGCCGTAATCCTTTTAGCCTTATAATCTTTCCCTGTGAAAAAAATAAGAGTGAGCATCCCGGCTAATCCCAGCAATCCGCCTGTGGCCAGAGCTATAAAATGCGAAAATTTCATACCGCCTACAAACACCATTATAAAAATCATAACAACCAGTACAAAGGCAGTGCTAAAATCCGGCTGTTTAAAAATTAACCCAAAATATAAGGCCATGATTAATAAATAGGGTAGAAAACCCTGGACAAAATTCCGCATTTTTTCCTTTTTGCGACTGATACTGGTAGATATAAATATTATACTAGCCAATTTTGCAACATCCGAAGGCATAAAAGTAAGTGTTTTGCCCGCACCGAGCCACCGTCTTGCATCATTTCTTACAATGCCTAAAGGAGTTAATACCAAAATTAATAATATTATACTTATTACAAAAATAAGATTTGCATATTTAGACCAATTCCGATAATTTATCTTTGAAAAAGATACCATAGTAAAGGTTCCTACAACTGCCCATATCAACACCCGTTTGAGATAATAATAACCGTCATTCATCTTTACTAATGAATAGGAATAGCTCGAACTAAAAACCATTATAATCCCAATAACAACTAATACCCCTACCGAAAGAAGCAATATATAATCCTGGGGCTGCTTTCTCGCCATAAATCTACCTCCTTAACTTTGAAACAATACTTTTAAAATGTTCACCTCTTAGTTCAAAGTTTTTATACATATCCCAACTGGCACATGCGGGAGAAAGGAGTACAGTATCCCCGCCGGAAGATATCCTGTATGCGCTGTTAACAGCCTCCTCCAGATCTTTAACTCCGGTCACGGGACTAAAATTTAATCTTTCAGCAGTTTCTAAGAGTTTTTGAGCTGTTTCCCCATATACAAACATATGCTTTACCTTTCCATTAAAAGCATTTATAAAATCATCAAATCCTGTTTCTTTATCTAATCCCCCCGCCAACAACAAAATAGGTGCATTTATTGCTTCTATTGCCTTGATAGCAGCGTCAACATTTGTAGCTTTAGAGTCATTGACAAACCTTACGCCATTGATAACATCGACGCCTTCAACCCTATGGGCTACCCCTTTAAAGGTTTTTAAGGCGTGCACAATGGGCTCCATGTCTACGTTCATTGCGACAGAAATGGCAATAGCAGCTAGGGCATTTTCTAAATTATGTTTACCCGGAATATATATCTCATCCACAAGGATAACCTCTTTTTTACTTCCATTGTTCATAAATACTATTTTCCCATCTTCAACAAAAACTCCCTCTTTTAAATGTTCCCTTCTGCTGAAATAAATTTTAGTTGCTTTCAAATTTTTTGTAATCTCGTAAACCCTTTTATCATCGTAGTTTATCACCACAAAATCTTCCCTGATTTGATTTCTAAATAGATTGAGTTTGGCTGCTTCATAATTAGCCATAGTTTTGTGCCTGTCTAAATGATCCGGAGTTAAATTAAGGAACACCCCGACCTCGGGATGAAAGTCAACTATGTTTTCTAATTGAAAACTGCTGACCTCTATTACAATTATATCGTCCTTTTTTGTTTCTAATGCCTTGCATATAAAAGCTACGCCAATATTACCAACTATATGCGTAGTTTTTCCGGTTCTTTTAAAAATTTCCCCGACTAAAGCAGTTGTAGTTGTTTTGCCATTAGTCCCCGTAATGGCTATAATATGCCCTCTCGACAATCTATATGCCAGCTCTATTTCCCCTATAATTTCTATTCCCCTATTTTTAATCTCCTGTATAAAAGGTATCCTTGGAGATACCCCAGGCGAAACTATTACCAAATCAATATATCCTAATGAATCTACAGATTGCGGGTGTTCCCCCAATATATAATCCACGTTTAAACTTGACAACTCATTGATACTATCTTCTAAATCTTCCTCCTCCTTTAAATCGTTTACAATTACATGAGCCCCCAAGCTACACAGGGCCTTTACTAAAGGTACACCGGTAACCGCCAACCCAACAACTAATACCTTCTTGTTCTTCAGATTCATTGATACACCAACTTTCTCAGTTTAGAGCCAGTATCCCCACTAAACACAGAACAACAGTAACTATCCAGAATACAACTACCACCTTGGTTTCTGCCCAACCACTAAGCTCATAGTGATGGTGAAGGGGACTCATTTTGAATATACGTTTTCCGGTTAATTTATATGAAATCACCTGTAAAATAACCGAAAGGGACTCCAAAAAATATATCCCGCCGACTATTGGTATAATTAGGGAAACATTCATGAGTACAGCAACCGCCGAAATTGCGCCACCCAACGATAAAGAACCTGTATCTCCCATAAATACTTGCGCCGGGTGGGAATTATATCGCAAAAACCCCAGACATGCTCCCGTCACCGCAGCCGAAAAGACGGCTAAACTGGTATATCCCCAATTCATGGCCAATAATGCAAAAAAAGCGGCAATAATAAGGGTTACTCCGGAAGCCAGCCCATCCAAACCATCGGTCAAATTCACACTGTTTACAGTGGCCACCACAACAAATGCCACAAAGGGCATATAGAAAACCCCCAGATCAAAATATTGAGGTATATTAACAGACCCAATAGAGAGACTGCCTTGAACAAAGGGTATTATTATTTTAGTCCCCATAATGGAAACATTAGCCTGATAGACAGCCAGCAAAATTGCTACAACAGTTTGTAAACCTAATTTTTGAAACGCCCTCAGTCCTAAAGATCTTTTTAACACAACTTTTATAAAATCATCAATAAATCCAATTAATCCAAAAGCTAAGGTGGCCCCCAATGCAACTATCAGATCCTTGTTAATTAGTCCGGAAGTGAGAGAGGTAATGATTATCGATATAATTAATATAATACCTCCAATAGTGGGTGTGCCGGTCTTACATAAATGACTTTTAGGCCCATCCCTTCTTATAGTTTGACCTACTTTGAGCTTTTTTAAAAAGGGAATTGTTAATGGCCCCAGAATCAACGTGACAAGAAAACCTATAATAATTGTATATACAATCTGCCTACTTTCTAATGTCATTTAACTAACTCCCCTTCTTGTAAGAACCTTACAATTTTCTCCATAGCCATACCTCTGGAACCTTTTATTAAAACAGCATCATTATTTTGCACATTCAATTTTAAAACACCAATGGCATCATCATTAGTAAAAACTGAAAATATATTCTCTTCTTTTAGTCCACTCTCTCCGGCCTCCGCAGCTATCCAATATGCCATTTCTCCAACAGTAATTAACAGATCAACTTCCTTGTTAGCCAAATGCCTTCCTACACTTCTATGGCCTTCTTCGGCAAAATCACCCATTTCAAACATATTACCCAGTACCGCAATTTTTCTGTCGGCTTTTATATTCTTCAGAACATTTATGGCCGCCTTCATAGAATCAGGACTCGCATTATATGTATCATCAATGATTTTTATGTTGTTTTTCTTTGTTATCTCCAGTCTCATTTTGGATAACTCAAAACTATTTAGCCCCTTCTGTATTTCTTCAGGGGACATTCCATATTTAATACCAATCCATACCGCTGCCAATCCATTATATACATTATGCAAACCGAGTTGTTTTATTTTAAACTTCGCCGGTTTGCCCCTTATATTTACTGTAAAACTGCTTCCCCCTTCGCCAAAATCTTTAACATTTATAGGATAAAAGTCATTACAAGAAGACAAACCATAGAAAACAATATTGTAATCCTTTTCCTTTTTACTTATGTTTTTTAAACATTCATCATCTCCATTAACCAGCAGATAATCACCCTTTTTTAAATTAACCGCAATCTCCATTTTTGCCTTTAAAATATTTTCCCTGCTACCAAAATGTTCAATATGGGAGACCCCAATATTGGTTATTATGGCAATATCGGGATTTACGATATTTGCTAGGTTCAGTATTTCCCCACAAAAAGATGCGCCCATTTCCAGCACGGAAATATCATGATAAGGTTCCAAATTAAATAATGTAATAGGTAACCCAATTTCATTATTCAGATTGCCGACATTTTTATGTACATTATATTTCCCGGACAGGACCCCCGCTATCAGATCTTTGGCAGTTGTTTTCCCCACACTCCCCGTAATTCCTATAAACGGAATATCAAATAAACTCCTATAATAATAGGCTATTTGGGCTAATGCTTCCAAAGTATCCTTTACCTGTATAACATTTATACCATCCTCGATAACTACGTTTCCCATCCTGTCCTCTTGCACCAATATAGCATTTGCACCTTTTTTTATGGCATCTCCGATAAATGTATGGCCGTCGAAATTTTCACCTATTAAAGGGATAAAGAGGCTACCCCTACTCATAGTACGGGTATCGGTAGATATTTCATCAATCGTTTCTATATTACCTTTATTAATTATAATACCGTTACATGCTCCTGCAATAATGGTTACGTTTTGTTCGATCATATCAGCCTTTCCTCCCCGGCCACTTGTAAAACTATCTTATAATCATCAAAAGGCAATATCCTATTGCCTATGGTTTGTGTGGTCTCATGGCCCTTGCCTGCAATAATAATTATATCATTACCAACAGCCGTTTTAATAGCGTGTTGTATAGCAATTTTTCTGTCTTCAATCATATTATATTTCTTGGTTACCTTGATTACACCCTTTTCTATCATTTTCATTATACTTAGCGGTTCTTCTGTTCTCGGGTTATCAGAAGTTATAATGGTATAGTCGCTGAGCCTGCCGGATATTTCTCCCATTATGGCTCTTTTGGTTTTGTCTCTGTCTCCGCCACATCCGAATACTGTTATTATCCGATTTTTTGCAAACATCCTAGCTGATCTTAGCACATTTTCAAGTGCATCCGGCGTATGGGCATAATCAATTATTACTATAAAATCATTTATTTCCTTAACAACTTCAAACCGTCCGGGTATGCTTTTCATATTATTC
>DASRMN010000092.1:0-3018 GCA_035647935.1 Clostridia bacterium
ATCCTGTTCCCTCAACTTATTTTGATTTTTGCCCTTTTCGTAATTTCCTTCTCCCGATGCATCTATGAACAGCACTTCCTTCTTAGTCCTATTCTTCTTGAATACCATGATACATGCCGGAATCCCGGTACCAAAAAACAAAGCTTCCGGAAGACCTATCACCGCATCTAATAAATTCATTTCTATTATCTGCTTTCTGATTCTTGCTTCACCGGCACCTCTAAATAATACTCCATGAGGTAATATTACCGCCATTCTTCCTTCCTCCGCCAAAGAATACAGCATGTGCTGAACAAATGCATAATCTCCCCTTGAAGCAGGAGGCACCCCCCATTCAAACCTTCCATACGGATCCAGCCCGGCTTCCATTTTAAACCTATCATCATTATCTCCCGCAAATCCCATGGCCCATTTATCTAAAGAAAAGGGTGGATTGGCCACTATCACTTGAAATTTCATAAGCCTGCCGTCTTCTAAATGGAGTGGATTGGATAATGTATCTCCCCATTCTATCCTGGCGTCATCTATACCATGTAAAAACATATTCATCATGCATAGGGAATGGGTTTGCCCGTTTCTTTCCTGACCATATACGGCTACCTTTCTGCCGGGCACTTGGTTTACTACCCTTATGAGCAGAGAACCGGAACCACAGGTCGGGTCGTAAATCCGATCATTCTCTTTTGGTTTAACAAGCCTTGCAAGAAGCTCCGATACCATTGACGGCGTGAAAAATTCTCCGCCCTTCTTCCCCGCATCCGAGGCAAATCTTTCAATCATAAACTGGTATGATTTCCCTATGATGTCGTTTTCCCCTATCTTGGACGGACTTAAATCTAATTTTGCAAAGTCTTCCAACAAAACCCTGAGCATAGCATTTCTATCCTTTGTCTGGCCTAATACCGCTTCGCTGTTAAAATCTATGTTTCTGAATATATTTCTCAATTTTCCCGGGTTGTCTTCTTCCAATTTTTCTAACGCCTTATTAATTTCTGTTCCTACTTCCGGAGCGCTCCTTTTGCTATAGAGATAATCAAAGGTGGACTCCTCGCTTACTATAAACCGCTCCCTGGACATCGCTCTTTTAACCCTTTTTTCATTCCCTTCATATCTTTTTGCATATTGTTCCAGCCGTTCCTTATATGTATCGCTTAAATATTTTACAAAGAGCATTACAAGTATATAATCTTTATATATGCTCGAGTCTATCTTTCCTCTGAAAGTATCACATGCTTCCCATAAAGTTTGATTAATCTGCGATTGTGTTGTTTTCTTATCCATTGTATTTCCCCCAATTTTTATTAAGCAATTTATCTGTTATTGCTTTATAATATTTTCCCTTTTCGTCAATCAATCTGTTTAATAAATACATCTCTTTTAGATGCAATTCCCGCATTTCTGCTATCTTTTTTTGATCCTCTATTGGAATTTCCTTTATATCTATTGAACTGATTACGGCCTTATTTGTAGTTAACATGGCCGTCCCGGTCTGTGACCGCATAAATTCTTTTTTTACTTTGTCGGAATTGAGATACCATGTTACGTACCCCGGAACATAATTTTGTGCTATAAGCCTTATTATGGCAAAATATGAGGGCACCAATAGACCTGTCCTATTTTTATCGATATGTACAGCTGTATAGGGATAACTTAATTTTATAAGTATATCACCCTCTGCGGTAAAATGTCCTTTATCTAATTTATCATTACTTTCAAACACTTCAAATGGTTCTTTATTGAAAGCCCCATTATCTTTAATATTTTTTAAGGTCATCAACTTATATGTATATTCAATCTCATATTTTATGGTTGCTTTTTTTCTGGTCAGTACTAAACCTGTTCTTATCTGAGCAATTTCTTCCAGTTTCATTTTGCACCACCGTCCCTTATTGTGAATGTTAAATATTGAATAGTGTTTTGTATTTGTTTTGTTAAATACTAAATAGTGTCATGTTAAGTATTAATATAATACATATTTTGTTAAAAGTCAACAACTTTATTCATAAAAAATAAAACACCACCATTTTTAGGGCTTTTCACCTTAAAAATAATAGTGTTTTAAAAATTGGATTCTTCGTGAGCCAAGTTTATTCTGTCCGGCTCAGAATGACAAAAAGTAAGACTTCCATAACTATGATATATAAATAATGTGTGTTTTAAAATTAGATTCTTCGTAAACCGAACTTATATAAAGTGACAATTTAGGTACGTCCCCCTTTGTCATATTCGCAAACAGAACTTATATAAAGTGACAATTTAGGTACGTCCCCCTTTGTCAACGCCCCTTTGTCAACCTATGACGAAGGATGTAATCCTCATTATTTCAAAATAATCATCCGTCCTAAACAATATACTCTTCGGTGAATTTTGGATAGCTCCGGGATAGAATGAATTTCTATAGGCATTGCCGTGATATTTGTAACCTATTTCTAAAATAAAATCCTTCGGCAGCTTCACTTTATTTTTACTCAGGTCTCCCTCTAAGGATTGTTTTACACCATCCCTTATTAATTCTATGGCTTTGCTGGGATGCATACTTACAGATGCGGCACCCACGCCTTCACTAACAGCCACAGTAACAATGTTTTCGTTAAACTTTTTCGCTTTTTCACATATACCCTTATCCCCGCTCAAAAATACAACGGGTATTTTTAAATATGCGGCCAAATATGAATGTAATAGAAATTCGCTCATGTATTCACCGTTCAGCTTAATATAATCTATTACGGAACTGCTCACAGTGTGTGCCAACGGGTTTTTATCCGAACCCCCGTCGGAATGATATCCCACAAACACTATCGCATCAAAACTCTTATCTATACCCTGTATCATTTTATAAGGATGCCCGCTCCATCCTCTGATCAGTTTCACATTTTCCGGCAGCTTGGACGGATTCATATTCATTCCCGAGGCATGTGCGTCTTTTACTATGATTTCCGTAGCCCCTGCCATGGTTGCCCCTCCGCAGGCCGCTGCCACCTCTTTTGTCATCTGCTCTGCAAAATATGGATAGTTGGG
>DASRMN010000093.1:0-3234 GCA_035647935.1 Clostridia bacterium
TTTTAAAGGAGAACATAATCAGTTTATAATGGATCCTCAAAAACCGCAAAATGAAAGTGAAACGGACAACAAGCAACAGTTAGAAACCATACAAGGATTAGGAATAAGCGAGTTGCCCGAACCCAGTGGAAGCATTCATACATTGACCATTATAGGCCACATAGAAGGACATATAATTGCACCCCCACAGAACAAATCAAGCAAATATGAACATATCATTCCACAACTAGTAGCTGTAGAAGAAAACCCGAATATTGAGGGATTGTTAATTATTTTAAACACTGTTGGTGGAGATGTAGAAGCAGGATTGGCCATTTCTGAATTGATATGCAGTTTGTCCAAACCTAAAGTTACCTTAGTTATAGGAGGGGGTCATAGCATAGGTGTTCCCTTAGCCACCGCGGGGGATTATTCTTTTATTGCACCCACTGCAACTATGACCATACATCCAATAAGAATGAACGGACTAATAATAGGAATTCCCCAAACCTTTGAATACTTTTTAAAAATGCAAGAACGGATAGTAGATTTTGTTTTGCGCACTTCAAAAATAGAAAGAAGCGTTTTTGTACAATTAATGAGAGCTACAGATAAATTGGCAAATGACGTGGGCACAATTTTAATAGGAAAAGAGGCGGTAGAATATGGATTAATTAATGAGGTTGGTGGCTTAGACAGTGCAATGAGAAAATTAAAGGAACTGATAGAAACAAGTACATAAGCCTCCTAAGGTTACAAGACTCGGGCTTTAAAATTTAATCAAATAAATCGTAAGAGCTGTGAAACAGGTTATATTTAAAAATAAAATCTCACAGCTTTTATTTATTTTTATTAAAATCGAAATATCTCACAAATTTTTTATACTTTTTGTGTAACATTTGTAGGTTTTAACGGTTTGGTGTAGAATATATTATTAGATTATGAATTTACAAAATAAATTCAATACAAATCTATTAGAATCTATGGAGTTGATAACAGTGAACAGAAATCATCGTAAAAAACAAAATAACAATTTAAAACCATTGAGGGAAGGATTTACAAACGAGGTATACGGCATTTTCATTGTTGCACTCGGATTGGTCCTGCTCATAAGCATACAGGGAAACAGTGCCGGAAGAATTGGAAACCTGATAAAGTTTGTTTTTAGCGGTTTGTTTTCCGGCACAGCATTTATACTGCCTTATCTAACGATTTTATGCGGTGTATTCATTTTTGTTAACAAATCAGTAGCTAAGGAAACTAAGACTATATTGTTTTACATATTAATATTCATTTCTATTACCGTATTTAAATCACTCGGCTCTATCAGAATTATAGATGATATTATATTTTCCGGTACCGGCGATTGGCTAAAACAAATCTTTCAATTAGGTGTAGAAGGCGTTGGAGGAGGAGTTGTCGGTTCCAGCATAACCAAATTGCTGGTTAATTTGTTTGGAATTTCTGCTACCTATATTATAATTTCCGCATTTATGCTCATAGTGTTGATTCTATATACAAAAATATCATTGCTCGAAACACTGATATTGTTAAAAAAGAAAACTGTGACAGTTTCAAATGTAATAAAAAATTTTGTTTTAATCCCCGCCGGGGACAATACTAAAAAAAACAGAAAGCCCAAAAAGAAAAGCCAAAGTATGCTCCCGGATACGGAAAATGGTGACGATCCGGGGAAAAACATAGAAGAAAAGATCAAGATACTGGATTTCACCACAATTGATTCAAATGATCCTTTACATAATAACAAAACCAATGGTAATAATGACATAGAACAAATATCCTTGGATAAAACAGACAATGAATCCGTCAGTTCTCATAACATAACTGATTATGACCAAAATAATTTAATTTTAGACTACCAACTGCCCGGTATTGAACTCCTTAACGAAGTAATTTCACAACCTAACAAGGAAGACAAGAAAAAAATAATATCAAAAGCAAAAATACTGGAAGACACCCTGTATAATTTTGGTGTAGAGGCCAAGGTCATACAGGTACACAAAGGACCCACAATTACCAGATATGAGCTACAACCCAGTGCCGGGGTCAAAGTAAGTAAAATAGTTAATTTGAGTGACGATATTGCCTTAAATTTGGCCGCACAGGCTATTAGGATCGAGGCCCCCATACCGGGAAAAGCTGCCTTAGGTATAGAAATACCCAACGAAAATATTTCCACTGTCGCCCTCAAGGAAGTGCTGAGCAGTACTAATTATAAAAATTCTTCCCTGAATTTACCGTTTGCCCTAGGTAAAGATGTTTCCGGTACATCTATAGTTACAGATATAACCAGAATGCCCCACCTGTTAATTGCGGGGGCTACGGGGTCCGGAAAGAGTGTTTGTATTAATGCCCTGATATTAAGTATTTTGTATAGTATGGGTCCGAATATGGCTAGGCTGGTTTTGGTAGACCCTAAAGTCGTAGAACTGAGCCAGTATAACGGAATTCCCCATCTCCTTATACCGGTTGTAACTGATCCGAAAAAGGCAACAAACGCACTCAATTGGGCTGTAGAAGAAATGTCCAAACGTTATAAAATATTCGCAAAAAACGGTGTTCGTGACATTGACGGGTACAACAAAAAATTCGAGGAAAATAAAATACCTTATATAGTTATCATTATCGATGAGTTGGCTGATTTGATGATGGTAGCCCCAAATGATGTTGAGGACGCAATATGCCGATTAGCTCAGGTAGCACGAGCAGCCGGATTACATTTAATAATAGCAACCCAAAGGCCTTCAGTGGATGTAATTACAGGGGTTATCAAAGCAAACATTCCTTCCAGAATTGCCTTTTCCGTAGCATCACAGACAGATTCGAGAACAATTTTAGATACGGGGGGCGCTGAAAAACTCCTGGGTAGGGGAGATATGTTGTTTTATCCGGTCGGTACCGGTAAACCTATCAGGATACAGGGAGCCTTTGTATCCGAAAAAGAAGTAGAAAGAGTAGTAACCTTTATCAGGGAACAATCTGGAACACCTGATTATGAAGATACAATAATTGAGCAACTGGACCAAGACAGTAATATATCTAAAGATGAAGATGAGGATGAATTGTTTGAAGACGCTTTAAAATTGGTAATAGAAGCTCAACAAGCATCTATTTCTATGCTTCAAAGAAGACTAAGGATAGGATACAGCAGAGCAGCAAGATTGATTGACAGCATGGAGTCAAAAGGCTATGTAGGACCCTATGAGGGTAGTAAACCAAGACAGGTGTTAATAG
>DASRMN010000094.1:0-2389 GCA_035647935.1 Clostridia bacterium
ATTATTTATTATTTGCTTTAACTTATTCAGATCTGCCAAATAGATTTCTTTTAAATTTTGATTATATATTATTGCTGCCGGGTGATATAAAGGCATTATTAAGAAATTGTCTTTTTCTGACAGTTCACCATGCATATTACCTATAGTCAGTGTATTGTTGTTCATTATATACCTTAGGGGCGTGTTTCCTAAGGTTACAATAATTTTTGGGCAGATAATATCTATTTCTTTATTTAAAATACTTGAAAAGGCATCTATTTCAACCTGAGTAGGAGGGCGATTAATTTTTTGCCCTGTTCTTTTATTTATTTTAAATGGCCTTGCTTTGACAACATTTGTGATAAAAATATCTTCCCGTTGAATTTCGAGCACACTTAAAAACTCATCCAAAACCTTACCCGCTTGCCCTACAAAGGGTTTTCCGAGTTCTATCTCTCTTGCACCGGGAGCCTCACCGATCAGTAAAATTTTAGCATCCGCGTTTCCATCCCCGGTTATATAGGGATCCTTTGTCAGTTTTGCAATTCTGTTATATAATTTTTCTAATCTTTCTTTTTTCATTAAAATTTACCTCCAAAATAAGATAATATTTAAACTGTATAAAGTTTATTGATCTTGATAAATATAAATTTAGCAACAGTCAACATAATTTTATAGTGCTTTTATTAAACAAGGAAATTTCACAATTCAAAATTTGAATTTGAAACTATTGTAATATACAATATATGGCACACTAACATTACCGACATACTATATATTGAATATTATTTTAGAAAAGTTAAACGTGAAACTTTTCTAAATATCTAAAACTTTATAGTAATTATATACTATCATAGATTTAATTCTAAAAAATAGTTTGTTCTATAAAATATAAGGCAAAAACTGTTGTAAAATTTAATCAGGGAGGATTTAATGTTATGAACAGAGAAATTAGTGATACGGCTACGGATAGGTTTAAAAAGTTGTATGACGATGGATATAGGTGTATCAATTATGAAATTGATGAAAAAGAACATATCTTCACGGTATACCTAAAAAACTTTGAGAGTGAAAAAATTGAAACATTAGAATGCAATGCCGAGGAAGGAACAGCTCTTAAAAAACATATAGACAGATTATCTTAATAAAACAGTAGAGGTAGGCCATTCCAATAAAACAGTGGGGGTGGACCCATTCAAATAGGATAGTAGGGGTGGACCTATGTGTCCATCCCCCAAAAGGGGTAGGCCATTCCAATAAGATAGTCGGGGTAGACCCATTCAAATAGGAGAGTAGGGGTAGACCTATGTGTCTACCCGAAAAAAAGGCGGGCATACAGATTCGCCCTTATTGAGGGAGGACAAGATGAATAAAACAAAATTTTTGACACAGGCAGCCATGATTGCGGCAATTTACATAATTTTGGTGGAGATATTTAAACCCGTCAGTTACGGCATTATGCAGGTACGGGTTGCGGAAGTATTGACAATTTTGCCTTACTTTACACCCGCAGCGGTTCCGGGATTGACAGTGGGTGTTCTGATATCTAACACTTTAGGGCCTAATGGAATGTTGGATATCATCTTCGGCACACTGGCAACTTTGATTGCGGCGTACCTTACCTATAAAACACAAAAAAAAATATTGGCACCATTACCGCCTATTTTAATAAATGCTGTCATTATAGGTGGCATGCTGTACTATATATTTTTGGGTACCGCGGATGAAACGGCACTTCCCGTTATTATGGCCTGGGTAGCCCTGGGACAGACCATAGTTTGCTACGGATTAGGATACCCCCTCATATTGATTTTAGATAAATATAGGGATATTTTTGATATTTAATCTACCGGAAGGCTCTATTCGAAGTCATTGAAAAAACCCCGGTTTTTAGCCATTTAAAGATTCTTCATTTCACTTCGTCCATCCAGACACCATAGAATGACATAACCCGGGACTTTTTCAGCAGTTTTGTTCCGTTCCCATGTATATTCATGTGTTGGCAGGCCCTATTTCCATGCGGACTAAGTAAAATATTTTGGGCAAAAAATAAGGAAAGACTGCCGGCAAATATCACACGGGCAAGTCTTCTATTCATACTTATTCGTGTAGTGGATAAATCCTAAATATGTTATAATAATTTTGTCTATTCGATATAATTTGTTATAATTTATTCAATAGGCGGGTGTTTTTATATTTTAGCATGACGACAAAGGAGAAATTATTTTTATCAAATATATGAATTTAACGACATATGATAATAAGTCAAGGAGGACAAAAATGTGAAAAAACTATTAACCGGAAATGAAGCTGTTGCACAAGGAGCGTATGAGGCAGGTGTAAAATATGCATCTGCATATCCCGGAACCCCGAGTACCGAAATACTCGAAAACATAGCAAAATACAAGGA
>DASRMN010000095.1:0-8166 GCA_035647935.1 Clostridia bacterium
ATTTTATAGATGGTAAAAGGAGAGAGATTTAAATGGAAAACAAACCTGCTATTTCAAATTTTATAAGGAATATAGTTATACAAGACTTGGAATCGGGAAAACACAGTGAGATTATTACACGTTTTCCGCCGGAGCCGAACGGATATTTACACATAGGACATGCGAAATCTATAGTTTTAAATTTTGAACTGGCAGATGAATTTAAAGGAAAAACATACTTGCGTTTTGATGATACAAACCCGACTAAGGAAGAAGCCGAATATGTAGAATCCATTAAAGAGGATGTAAAATGGTTGGGTTTTCAGTGGGATGCATTGTATTTTGCTTCCGACTATTTTCAAGAGATGTATGAGCGTGCCCTGCTTTTAATCAAAAAAGGGCTTGCGTATGTTGATGACTTATCGGCAGAAGAAATTCGGGAATATAGGGGAACCCTAACGGAGCCCGGGAAAGAGAGCCCATACAGAAACAGAACCGTTGAAGAAAACCTTGATCTGTTTGAAAGAATGAAAAAAGGCGAGTTTGAAGACGGAACGAGAGTACTCAGGGCTAAGATAGATATGGCATCACCCAACATAAATATGAGGGATCCTGTAATCTATCGTATATTACACGAAACCCACCATAACACAGGAGATGAATGGTGTATTTATCCGATGTATGATTATGCACATCCGCTTGAGGATGCTATTGAAAAAATAACACATTCTATATGCACAATGGAATTTGAGGATCACAGGCCCTTGTACGATTGGTTTGTCAGGGAATGTGAGATGGAATCCATACCGCGGCAGATAGAATTTGCAAGGCTGAATATGACCAACACGGTTATGAGCAAGCGCAAACTGAAACAATTCGTAGACGAAGGGATAGTCGACGGTTGGAACGATCCGCGTATGCCGACTGTTTCGGGGTTGAGAAGGAGAGGGTATACTCCTAAGGCCATTCGCAATTTTTGTAGGGAGATTGGGGTCGCTAAAAATCAAAGTGTTGTAGATGAGCAGATGTTGGAATATTTTGTTCGTGCAGATTTAAACGAAACAGCACCTAGGACTATGGCTATTTTAAGGCCACTCAAGGTGATTATTACCAACTATCCCGAAGAGCAGGTAGAAATGCTGGATGCGGAAAATAATCCCGACGACCCGTCCATGGGAACACGTAAAGTTCCATTTTCACGTGAAATATATATTGAACAGGAAGACTTTATGGAGAATCCGCCCAAAAAATATTTTAGGCTGTTTCCGGGCAACGAGGTTCGTCTGAAAAACGCCTATTTCATCAAATGCAACGATGTGATAAAAGATGAGGACGGGAATGTTGTCGAACTTCATTGCACCTATGATATTGAAACAAAAAGCGGTACAGGTTTTACGGGAAGAAAGGTAAAGGGTACTATCCACTGGGTAGATGCAAACCGTTGTATACCTGCAGAGTTCAGGCTGTACGAACCGTTAATATTGGACGAAGAAGGGGAAGAAGATAAGCACTTCCTAGAACAAATCAATCCGGATTCCCTAGAAGTATTACAAGGCTTCGTTGAAGATAATATGAAAGACGCAAAAGCACACGAAAAATTTCAATTTTTCAGACACGGTTATTTTAATGTAGACCCAAAACATAATAGGGATGATAATTTAGTGTTTAACAGGATAGTTTCATTGAGGAGTTCTTTTAAGTTATAAATATGGCAGTATGGCAGGGGTGTGGCATGGGGACGTTTTGTTTGCCGCATCCAAAGGGGTACTGCATATTTATAATTGCATATTTATAGCTATAGATGTATAATATTAAAAAGGATACATGGAGAAGGTGCACCGGGGACGGTTCTTGATGCACTGTTATAGTGCAGTGGGAATCGTCCCCAGCGCACCGTAATTATTAACCAAGGGGGAATTAAAAGTGAAAAAGTTTTCAAGAATAATAGCCATTATATCGTTTATTTTGGTAATGGCATTATTATTTACCGCTTGCGGTAAAAAAGTTTCAACAGATATAGAAGAGAATGGGGACCAACTGCCGGTGGGCACAGATATAGATGAGCCACCCGCTGACGATGAATCACCTAAGATAAAGGAAATAAAGCAGGCAGGTAAAATAGTTTTGGGCACAAGCGCAGACTACCCGCCATACGAATTCCATAAAGAAATAGACGGTAAAGACACCATAGTGGGCTTTGATATTGAAATTGCGAGAGCAATAGCAAAAGATTTAGGCGTGGAATTGGAAATAAAAGACATGGATTTTGACGGACTTTTATTAGCACTGAATGCGGGAAAGGTGGATTTTGTAATAGCGGGTATGACACCAAAACCCGAAAGAGATGTGGAATTTTCAAAAATATATTATAAAGCATTACAGGGTGTATTGATTCATGCGGACAACAAAGATGTGTATAAAACTATAGATGATTTGACAGGTAAGAGAATAGGTGCACAAAAAGGTGCAATACAAGAAGATCTTGCTAAGGAAGAAATAAAAGACTTGAAATTAAAGGCTTTGGCCAAGATACCGGATCTGGTTCTTGAAGTGAAACATAAAAAAATAGATGCTTTGGTTATGGAGATGCCGGTAGCGGAAGCTTATGCGGCCAATAATGACGATTTGTTCTTAATGCCTGTAGAACTCATTGACGAAGAAGGCGGCTCAGCCGTAGCAGCCAAAAAAGGAGAAAAGGGATTCATAGACTTTGCAAACGAAACATTGGATAGACTAGAAAAAGACGGTTCCATAGAAAGATTTGTAATTGAAGCCGTAGAAATGGTCGAATAATAAACATAGGGGAGACAGGGGGGGTTTGGTTGTTTCGGATGTCCCCCTGTCTTTTCTTGTCTCTTTTGAGTTTACCGGAAAGGAAAGGCTAAAATGAATTTCAGTTTTCTACCTAAATATTATAATTTCTTTATAATTGGGGCTAAAAACACAGTGCTGCTCGCAATTTTTACAGTAATCTTGGGTGTGGTATTAGGTGTATTTTTGGCCTTGATGAAAATTTCACGGAATAAAATATTAAATTTTATCTCAGCAGCCTATATAGAAATCATTAGAGGAACGCCATTGTTGGTACAGATATTTATAATTTATTATGGATTGCCGGCTATAGGTATAAATTTTCCCGCTCCCGCTTTTTTAGGGGAATATGGGGAAGAGTTTGTGGCCGGTATTGTTGCTTTGTCTATAAATAGCGGAGCCTATGTAGCGGAGATTATACGTTCCGGCATTCAATCTGTAGACAAGGGGCAGACAGAGGCTTCCAGATCCCTAGGCTTATCCTATAATGCTACTATGAGATATATTGTAATACCCCAGGCGCTCAAAAATATTTTACCTGCTTTAGGTAACGAATTTATAGTTGTTATTAAAGAATCTTCAATAGTATCCGTAATCGGTATACACGAACTTATGTACAATGCAAATACTGTGAGGGGCAATACATTTATACCGTTAGAGCCCCTACTGATTGCAGCCACTATTTATTTTATCCTGACTTTTACATTGTCTAAGTTTTTAGGCATAGCTGAAAGGAGGATGAGAGTAAGTGATTGAGGTAAAAGGACTTATAAAGGATTTTGGCAAATTAAATGTTTTGAAGGGAATAGATGTCCATATTAAAAAGGGAGAAGTTGTGGTAATAATCGGCCCCAGCGGTTCTGGGAAGAGTACTTTTCTAAGATGTCTTAACTTGTTAGAGGAGCCTACGGCCGGGGAAGTAATATTTGAAGGTAAAAAAATAAATAAAAAAGGGCCAAATATAGATCTGTTAAGACAAAACATAGGTATGGTATTTCAGCTGTTTAATTTGTTTCCACATATGACGGTTTTAGAGAATATTACCTTAGCACCTGTCAAACTTAAAAAGGCGTCTAGAGAAGAAGCGCAAAAAATAGCTATGGATTTATTAAATCAGGTAGGGCTCGAAGATAAAGCGGAGGCGTATCCCAACCAGTTGTCCGGCGGGCAAAAACAGAGGATAGCTATAGTTAGGGCGCTGGCAATGTCGCCTGATGTGATGTTATTTGATGAACCAACCTCATCGCTGGACCCCGAAATGGTGGGGGAGGTGCTGGAGGTAATGAGACAACTGGCACGGGATGAAATGACAATGATAGTAGTTACCCATGAGATGGGTTTTGCTAGGGAAGTAGGCACTAGGCTTATGTTTATGGACGATGGCAAAATTGTAGAGGAAGGCATACCGAAGGAAGTTTTTGACAATCCCCAACATCAACGGACACAGGATTTTTTGAGGAAGGTTTTGTAATATAGTATGCTCCGATTGGAGGTAATAATAATGTCCGGGAATATAACTAATGAACAGTTATTCGAATTCATGACGAAGATGTATAGTGATTTAGATGGAAAAATTGGCAATTTGGATGAAAAGATTGATGATATAAATAAAGAAATGAAAGAAGGATTCATAGAGGTAAAAAGCGAAATTAAGAAGACAAATATCAAAATCGATCACGAAGTTATGCCTAAAATAAATGCTTTGTTTGACGGTTATAAACAAAATTCGGATAAATTGAGCAGGATTGAGGAAGAGGTATCAAAACATGAGGAGATAATACTTAGAAGGATAAAGTAACGAACAGAAATAAAAAGTGTACCGGAATGAATCCCCGGTACACTTTTTATTTTAAAAATCCCCTTAGGATAGTTTCTTCGGCTTCTGTTTCCGAAAGGCCGAGGCTCATTAATTTTATCAACTGATCGGACGCTATTCTTCCTATTGCCGCCTCGTGTATTAATTGGGCATCTTGGTGAAGTGCCGAAACTTCGGGTGTTGAAAAGACTTGAGCATTATGCATTATTATAGAATCGCATTGTATATGTCCCCTGCATTTGTTTTTACCTATAAGGTTAAAATAAAATCTCTGTTTTGAATTATTTTGAGCAACAGAGCGGGATATTATCTGGGCCGTAGAATTTTCTCCTTCAAGTTCTACAGTTATTTTAGAATCCGCATCTTGGTTTAAATCTGTTAAAAGTCTTTCGGTTACTATAAAGCGGGCATTCTTTTGTAGTCGAATTTCCGCAACTCTGTCTGTATAATCAACTCCCCTTATCTGTATCATTTCAAACTCTACGGTTGCATTTTCCTCAACATTTATTATGGTTTTGGGGTTCATTATCCTCTTTCCGTCACCTTCCCCTTGAGCATAGTGTTTCTCAACATATTTCATCCTTGCTCCTTTTCGGACAAGGAATTCATGAATTCCATCGTGTTGAGATTCATTATTTCCGGGATTATGAATACCGCACCCCGCAACAATCAGTACATCCGATTCTTCTCCCACATCAAAGGTATTGTAAACTATATCCTTAAGCCCGGTTGAGGATATTATTACAGGTATATGCACACTTTCGTTCTTTGTCCCCGGTTTTATTAAAACATCTATACCCGGTTTATCTTTTTTGGTTATGATATCTATATTAGATGTGGTATTTCTGATTATTCCTTCGCTATTTTTTCTTATATTATATGCTCCTGCAGGTACTTCATGTAAATCGGCCACTTTTTCAAGGAGTTCCTTATCCAATGCATTCAACATTTCTATTTGCCCCCTTCCCACAATCTTGGCCGCACATGCAGTCCCTAGTATTTGCCGTAATGTCAGCCATTATTTTTTCCTTGCTTGTAACCTCTTTTATTTTTCCGTCGGCAAGCAAAATAACCTGATCAGCAAGGTTCAATATTCGCTCCTGATGAGATATTATGATAATGGTGGTATCATAATTTTCATGTAGGTCTTCGAATGTTTCACTTAATTTTTGAAAACTCCACAAATCAATTCCCGCCTCCGGCTCATCAAATACCGCTACTTTCAATCCCCTAGCCATAATAGTTGCAATCTCTATTCTTTTTAATTCCCCACCTGAAAGGCTGTCGTCCATTTCTCTATCAATATAATCTTGAGCGCAAAGCCCCACGTTGTGAAGTAATTTACACATGTCTGTTATATCATTGGAATTGCCTGCAGCCAGTGCAAGAAGTTCTCTTACTTTTATACCTTTAAATTTTGGCGGTTGCTGAAAAGAATAGCCTATGCCTAAATTAGCTCTCTCCGTTATATCAAAATCGGTTATATCTAAATTATCAAGCAGGACCTGTCCCTTTTTCGGTTTGTATATTCCCATAATAATTTTTGCCAATGAGGACTTGCCTCCGCCGTTGGGTCCTGTGATGACATAAAGTTTTTTATTATCAAAGGTAAAATTTATATCTTTGAGTATTTCTGTATGATTTCCTTCATCCCCCAAACTCAGGGATACATCCCTAATTTCAAGCATTTTTTCTCCTCCATTGTTTATTAGGGATGCACTGGGGACGGTTCCTGTTGCATTAACACACTGGATTCCTAGGTTCCTTTGATGCAACAGAAACCGTCCCCAGTGCATCCCCACAGTCTGTTGTCCCCGGCGCACCACACGATTTATCAGAATATTTAAATAGATTTCCTACTCTTTGACGTATTTATTTTACCATACTTTTTAAGGAATAGGGAACAAAGTTTTATACGTACTGTGCATCGGGGACAGATGCCATTGCATTAGGCACCAAGGTTTGGTAAAATTTCACCAGGGTGATTTTATGATAAGATTGATATGAGACGTTCATTTATATTTTTGTTATGTTCTTGTTGGTCACCTACTTTGATACCCATACTGCATAATTAACGACTAAAAATTTAACAATAAATTGTACAAACAAAAATAGACAGGAGAGATAATGGTGGGAAAGATTCAGTTAATCGCAACGGCTACCTTCGGACTTGAGGCCGTAGTGGCTAGGGAAGTGAGAGATTTGGGATATGAAGATGTACAAGTGGAGAACGGAAAGGTAACATTCAGGGCTGACGAATCTGCTATCTGTAGGTCTAACCTCTGGCTAAGATCGGCAGACAGGGTTTTACTAAAGGTTGGGGAATTTGAGGCGCTAACCTTTGACGAATTGTTTGAAAAAACTAAAGCCCTGCCTTGGGGTGATATAATACCTGAGAATGCAATATTTCCGGTCAACGGGAAATCCATAAAATCCAAACTCTCCAGTGTGCCTGATTGTCAAGCCATAGTTAAAAAAGCGGTTGTGGAAAAAATGAAACAAAAATATAAAAGAGAATGGTTTGAAGAAACTAATGCCATGTATTCTATAGAAGTTGCGCTTTTAAAGGATAGAGCCACCTTGACTATAGATACTACAGGTGCCGGGCTACATAAAAGGGGATATAGGACTCTATCCAATGAGGCCCCGATTAAGGAAACACTGGCCGCGGCACTCATTGAATTAAGTTATTGGAATTCGGACAGGGTTCTTATAGACCCGCTTTGCGGTTCCGGAACTATTCCGATAGAAGCGGTTTTAATCGGAAAAAATATCGCGCCGGGGATGAATAGGAATTTTGTATCTGAAGACTGGGGCATTATCTCAAAGGAGCTGTGGATGGATGCAAGAAAAGAAACCCATGATTTAGCCGAATATGATCGCCCTTTAAGAGTATACGGGTCTGATATAGATGGGGAGGTACTGAGCATAGCTAGGTATCATGCCAGGGAGGCAACGGTAGGTGAAGATGTTCATTTTCAAAAACTGGATGTGGCTGACTTGGGGTCCCGGTTTGAATACGGATGTATTATAACCAATCCCCCATACGGTGAACGCGTAGGAGAAAAGAGGGAAATAGAGGCATTATATAAGACTATGGGCAGAGTTTTTAATCAAATGGATACATGGTCTAAATATATAATCACTTCTAATAAAGGATTTGAACAACTATACGGCAAAAAAGCGGACAGGAGAAGGAAGCTTTATAACGGCAGGATAGAATGTCAGTATTATCAATACAATGGTCCCAGACCGCCCAAGACGTACTAGGGGAGGTTTCTATATCCCTCTTTGATGCATATTTGTCTAATGATGCGACATTAACAATAGTTTAACAATGGTTTAACGATTGTTAAAGGAAGGCACGGGACAAGGGGACGGGAGTTTTTTCCCATCTCACCATTTTCTGCCTATAGATAAAATGGAATTTGATGGGACAAAACTCCACGTCCCCTAGTCCCTAAGCATGTTCGAAAATGTGCACTGATAGAGGGTGGACAGGGTCGTCCACCCCTACAAAAACATTCTTTGACGGTTCCGTAGGGGCAGACGACTCTGTC
>DASRMN010000096.1:0-3322 GCA_035647935.1 Clostridia bacterium
ATATAAGATAAAAAGAAGGAGGATTAATCCGATGCTTTTTAGAAATTGTGCAGGTGGAGTTGTATTCTACGCAAACCAGGTGTTTATCTTCAAAAACGAAAAAAATGAATGGGTTTTGCCAAAAGGTATAATTCGTAACAAGGACCTTTCGAGGGATGTGGCATTGAACCGGGTTAAGATTGAAGCCGGTATTGATGCTGAAATTCTTTCAACTGCGGGAGGAACCAGTTACGAATTTTATTCTGTCACAAGAAAACAGCCTGTATGTAATCAAATTACATGGTATATTATGAATGCGAAAACAAAAGAATTTGAAGTAAACAAAGGATTAGGATTTAAAGAGGGCGGTTTTTATACCATAGATAAGGCCCTAGAAATGATTACCTATAGCCAGGAAAAATCCTTAGTTAATTTATCTTACAAAAAGTATAAAAAAATGATGAGACAGAAAGCTGTAGCGGCAATGGGGACAACGGAGGTAGTAGTATAGATATTGTTAAATACAGATATATAGATATAGCAAAAAGGAGCATGTTTTTATAGCTTCTTTTTGCTATGTATTATATGTCATATTGATTGCATGTATATAATTCCCGGACTAATAAAAATATACTATAGTCATACTTTTTGTCCGTCATAATATAAAAAAGGATTGGTAATATATGCTAAATGAATATAAAACCCTGTTATCATATGGCAAGAATGAAATTGTTATCGAAAAATCGAAATTTATAGGACATGCAACCCCTGTTAGGAATGAGGATGAAGCTGTTGATTTTATAGAAAGAATAAAAACGGAATATTGGAATGCCACGCATAATGTTCCGGCCTATATAGTAGGTAAAAATAACGAAATACAGCGATATAGTGATGATAAGGAACCTTCAGGAACCGCAGGGGTTCCGGTGTTGGAGGTAATTAAAAGGGAAGGTTTGAAAAACGTTGCAGTGGTTGTAACAAGGTATTTCGGTGGGACAAAGCTCGGTACAGGCGGTCTGGTCAGAGCCTATACAAGGGGAGCTAAAATTGCCTTGGAGGCAGCTAAAATAATAACCAAAAAACTGCATAAACTTGTTATTGTAACGGTAGATTATACGGTATCCGGGAAAATCCAAAATGAGATTTTACAGAATGGATATACAATAAAGGAAACAAAATACGATGATGCGGTTCATTTTTATGTATATGCGGGAATAGATGTTTTTGAACGTTTTAAAAATCAAATTACTGAATGGACAAGTGATAAATATAATTTGAGTTTTGTGAAGGAAGAATATCTGTCCGAGATTGATGGGAAAATAACTATATGAAATAATCTACTTTTTTTTATCGCCCTTGGGGCAAAGCCCGTAAACCCCCATGATTAACAAAAATATTCCAAAATATATTCTCAACAGTTTGGGGGAAATAGCCAGCGCTAGTTTTGAACCTGCATATGCACCGAAAATTCCGAAGAGTATAAGGGGGAAGCTGAGTTTCAACAATATATTTTTGTTGCGAAAATGAGCGATCAATGCGGTTATTGCAATAGGTATAAATGATACCAAATTGATACCTTGAATAGTTTGTTGTTTGAGATCTGTTAAAAATACCAAGCCGGGAATTAAAATGGTGCCCCCGCCTATTCCCATACCTCCTATTATACCGATTACTAGTCCTAACAAAAAAAATATCATTTAAATATCATCCTTATGGCAGCAACAATCATAAAGAAACTGAAGATTTTTCTGAGACAATCAGCTGAAATTTTGTTTAAAACATTAGAGCCTATATAACTTCCGATAATTCCGCCAATTGCTATTTTTAACGTAATATTTATTGCGGCGAAACCATTTTTATAATAAATATAACTGCTTATCAGTGAAAGGGGAAGGATTATAGATATTGCTGTGGCTTGGGCCTTGTGTTGGCTAACTCCCAAAACAAATGTGAGAGCTAAAACGAGAACTATTCCGCCGCCACCGCCAAATAGTCCGTTAATAATGCCGGACACAAGTCCGATTACACCAATTTTAATCCAATATAGGGGTCCAGACACTATATTTCTCCTAACAAATATCCGTATAAATTCGAGGGAATGGACAACCCCGTCCATCCTAGGGGTTATTCTATCCAAATTAAGCAAAACTATGCCGAATAACAGATTTCTAAAATAAAAGGGGTGTTTCAATGGATCAAAGTATACGCAATAAAATTGATAAAGTTGTAGTATGGCTCAGAGAGCAGGCAAGTAATGCAGGTGCTAAAGGCCTTGTGGTTGGAATTTCGGGAGGTGTAGATTCCGCGGTTGTTGCCTGTCTAATCAAAAAGGCTTTTCCTGATAACTCGTTGGGTGTGATACTGCCTATAAAAAGTTGTGCAAAGGATATAGAAGATGGAATTTTAAGTACAAAAGCCTGTGACATAGAGTATCTGAAAATTGACTTGGAAGAAGAACATAATAGTATTATGGGAAAAGTCACAACACAATTAAATAATAAAAATATATTTAACGATAATGCAGTAAAAATAACGGACGCCAACTTAAGAGCACGGTTGAGAATGAGCACACTTTATGTAATTGCTAATAATTTGAATTATTTAGTGGTGGGCACAGACAACAAAGCAGAAATGTATACAGGGTATTTTACCAAATATGGTGATGGCGGGGTGGACCTCCAACCCATAGCCGAACTAAAAAAGCATGAAGTATATGAATGGGCCGGGGCGCTGGGTGTGCCTGATGAAATTATTGATAAGGCTCCTTCTGCCGGATTATGGAAGGGCCAAACTGATGAAAAAGAGATGGGCACGACCTATGAGAAAATTGATTCATATCTAGACGGTAAGCCCATATCGGAAAATGACCTAAAAATTATACAAAAAATGCACAGAAATTCCGCGCATAAGAGGGCAGTTCCTCCTTCGCCCAAATTAACCCATTGCTTGAAAGGATAAGAGGTGTTTGGTGTCTGTTTACGGGGGGATTATAAACATGAATAGAGGGGAGATAGAGAATTATGAAATTCAAAACAATATCGGTAATATTATCGGTAATGTTAATGGGGGGTCTTGGAGCCGGACAAAATATAACAGTGGTCGATAACCACGTAATAAAGAAAAACTCGGAGAACCGGGAAACAAGACATACAACGATAGAAGCATTATTTTTAGGGGATGTTTGTTTAGGAACAAGTTTTGGCGGTAGAGGCAGGTTTCAGGATGTGTATGACAAAAAAGGGGCGGAATACTTTTTTAGCGGCGTAAAGGGGGAATTTGAAAATAAGGATCTAATAGTAGCGAACCTAGAAAACGTATTTACAAACAATAAAAATTACCGAGA
>DASRMN010000097.1:0-3068 GCA_035647935.1 Clostridia bacterium
TAGATATGATATATTTACTACAGTACCTTAAGTATAACAAATGTCCAAGCATTGTCAATATTTTTACTTAAAATTATCCGGAATATAGCGATAACTGAATTTCCCGGATGGCCCTGTTCGGTTTGAAAGCCCATATAATCGATTATTGTTTAAATAATTTCCGGATGATATAATAATAAATGTCTATATTGAGGGATAAGGGGAATTAACTATGTTTATAGCTAGGCAACCTATTTTTAAAAAGAACCTAGACATTTATGGCTATGAGCTATTGTACCGTTCAGGTTTTGATTCAATGCAATTTGACGGAAAATCGTCACATGTTGCAACCGCCACAGTAATTGAGGGATTGTTTGAATCGGGGGTAGAACATATAGTGGAAGATAGATGGGCATTCATTAATTTTGATGAAAAAATTATCCATTCAAACACCTTGGAGTTGATCGGGCCGGGCAAACTTATTATCGAGATACTTGAAAACATTGAAATTAATCAGGACCTGATAGAACGGATTAAATTTCTTAAAAATAAAGGATATAAAATTGCTCTCGATGATTTTATAGAAAAATATGAGGACTATCCCCTGATACCCTTTGCAGACATTATAAAGTTCGATTTAATTGCTACACCCCTAGAAACCATAAGAACAGATGTATACCTGGCTCTTTCCCAAAGAAAAATTTTATTGGCGGAAAAAATTGAAACAAAAGAAGAATTTTTGGCGGCAAAAGAAATGGGCTTCCACTTATTCCAAGGGTATTTTTTTAGCAAGCCCAGCATTGCAGGTAAAGTGTACGATAAATTTCCATCAAAAATTCAATATATTCGCCTGATCAAAGAATTGAAGAGGGAAGAACCCTCTTACCAAAAATTAGCCGAAATAATTAGAAATGATGTCCAGTTGGCATATCGTCTTATGCGGATAGTCAGTATTCATTCAGGGGATGAGTTAACTTATTCGATAAAAAGAGCACTGGTATTCATGGGATTATGGGCAATAGAAAGATGGATTAACATTTTAATGATTCGGGATATGGGTGGAGCCAAACCCGAAGAATTAATTAGGATTTCCCTAATTCGTACAAGGTTTGCGGAAGCAATAGCGATATATAGCAAATTTAAAAATATGAGACATGGGGCATCCATGATGGGCCTGTTTAGTGTGTTGGACGCCGTACTGGATATGACCATGAAAGAAGCGTTGGAAGGTATTGCTATTCCGGGTTCTGTAAAGAATGCACTAATTTATAAAGAAGGAGCACTGGGTGATATCCACAAATTAATAATTGCGTATGAAAGAGGAAACTGGACAAAAGTTATGACTCTCTCGGAAAAAATAAATATAAGTGCTGATGTTTTATCTAGGGAATATTTAAATTCTATTAAATGGGCAAAAGGAGCCCTGAAGGTGCTGGGATAAATAAAAAACACCCTGTAAGTTATTAAAAAGCAGAGTAAAGGGTTTCCTACCCTTATTTTGAATGTTATGGAGGTATTTTATGAACAGAAAAATTAGAATTGGCATAGTGGGGTATGGAAATCTCGGTCGCGGTACTGAACTGGCTATATCCGGAAATCCCGATATGGAGCTTGTTGCCATATTTACGAGAAGGGAACCTGATGTATTAAATTCAAAATCAAATGTAATGCATATATCAAAAATATTGGATTTTAAAAACAAAATTGATGTAATGGTGCTGTGTGGAGGTTCTGCAAGGGATTTGGATGAACAAGGGCCCATGGTGGTATCTCATTTTAACACAGTAGACAGTTTTGATAACCATGGAAGAATTCCTGAATATTTTGAAAAGATAAATAAGAGTGCAAGAAAATCCTCTAGGTTGGGTCTTATCTCCGTAGGTTGGGACCCGGGGCTTTTTTCCCTTAACAGGCTTCTGGGATTGTCAGTTTTACCAAAGGGCCAAAATTATACCTTTTGGGGGGACGGGATAAGCCAGGGACATTCTGATGCTATTAGAAAAATAAAAGGTGTAAAAAACGGGGTCCAATATACTATTCCGGTTCAGGAGGTACTGGACAAGGTCAGAAATTATGAAAATATAAACATTCCGCCCAACAGAAGGCATAAAAGAATATGCTATGTCTGTGCCGAGGATAATGCAGATCTGAAGGAAATCGAAAACAAAATAAAAACTATGCCAGGCTATTTTGCCGGCTATGATACATCCGTGTTTTTTATATCTGAAGAAGAATTGATAAAAAATCATAGCAAAATGCCTCATGGAGGAGTAGTTATTCAGACCGGGGTTACCGGGAAAGATAACAGGCAGGCTATAGAATTTAAGCTTACTCTTGACAGCAACCCGGAATTTACCTCATCGGTTGTGGTTGCCTATGCAAGGGCGGTATTCAGATTATCAGAAGAAGGCAAAACCGGTGCTATCTCCGTGTTTGATGTTCCCTTTGCCTATTTGTCACCGATGTCAGGCGAGGAACTGAGAAGGAAACTATTATAGAGTCCGTGTCATGGATCTAGACAAATGTGTTAGGAACCGGCAGGCTATGTGAAAATTGTCATTCCGGGTTTCGCCTTTGTGTCATTCTGACCCAACACTCAGGTTTTTCAACAAGATTTTTTATAATTGCCGCTATTTAAACCAATATGATAAATTTATTTAAATTGTTAACTGAGTGTCGGGGAAGAATCTCGCTTTTAGGGATCCTTCGCGGGCCGGATTTATTCTGTATGTCTCAGATGACAATAAATAAGAAAAGATAAGGAGTGAACTATGAGACCCTTAGCAGACAGGATACGTCCTGTAAATTTAAATGAAATAGTCGGACAAGACCATATTATAGGTAAAGACAAACTGTTAAACAGAATTATAAAATCCGGTACTGTGCCCAATATGATCTTTTTTGGTCCTTCGGGAACCGGCAAGACTACCGTAGCCGATATAATAGCGAGAGCCTCCGATAAGAAATTTTTCAAACTGAATGGAACAAGCACAAATATCGATGATATTAAAAACATTATTTCTCAAATCGGTACTTTTGGCACCATGAACGGTATTTTGTTATATATAGACGAACTGCACTATTTAACA
>DASRMN010000098.1:0-4267 GCA_035647935.1 Clostridia bacterium
GTTCCCCCATCATCGTATTTTCCATTATGTATAAAGCATGCAGTTTAACCTGATCTATGTTAAGAGCACTCACAACTTTTGCATTTTCAATCACATCGTCCATGTTATCCCATGGCAGGTTAAGTATCAAATGTGCACATATTCCGAATTTGTATCTTTTTATAGTTAAAACGGCATCTATAAATTCCCCTAGGGTATGTCCCCTGTTTATTTTATTAAGCGTATGATAATTAACGGTCTGAAGGCCCAATTCAAAAGATATTTCTATACCTTTTTCCAACCTTAAATCTGTTAAAAATTCCAAATGTTCTTCTCCTATACAATCAGGCCTTGTGGAAATAGCAATCTCCACTATATCTTCCATCACCGCATTTTTTATATAGTTTTTAAAAACATCTATAGGCATGTATGTGTTTGAAAAATTTTGAAAGTAGGCAATGTATTTATTTGCTTTATACTTTTCCCTTATATGTTCCCTTATACCTTTAATTTGTTGCTCTACCGAATCGGTATCGGGCAAATTTTCAAATACAGTACCCCCTTCGGCGCAAAACGTGCACCCTCCCGTGCCCAATTTTCCATCACGATTTGGACAGGTTATTGGTAGATTTATAGGAAGCTTATATACCTTTTCACCATATTTCTCTATCAGATACCTTGAATAAGTCCTATATAGATGTTGTTGTTTTGCCATTTTGTCTTCCCCTCGCCGATATTCTTTATAATAAAACTTCACGTGGGTTTCTAATCTGTCAGGTTACGACCCTAAATATTCGAAACCACACTTATCTCAACTTTCGGTTGTAACTTTTTTCTCAATTTAGAAATGATATTATCATGTCCTGAAACTCCCGGAGACTCCCCCAAGACAACAATACTGATATCATTGTTCTTACAAAAATCTGTTATAGTTTCTACAACTTCTGATGATCTTAATACCGTCATGTCCGCCCCCACAGATTTTGAGATTTCAAACAAATAATCCAATGCTTCACCTTCACTTGAATTGCCTAGAAAATTCCAACCTGTAGGCGCTACATGAACAACAAAAAGATTTCCTCCCCTTTTCTCCTTGATTTTAACCCCGGATTGAATCAGTCTTTCACAGGTCTTTTGTTTTGTCACGCATACCATTATATTGTTTTGCATATCCATCAAAGTTGCCTCCTTTTGACCTATAATCACAATCAGCAGATTCATTGTTTATTTTAAGCCTTGCCTCATACATTATACTATATATAACAGTATATTTGTTTCTGATTTAAACAATTACTTATAAAAGGAATCTGCTGGCCCTATTTCTCTATCACTATAAAAGACACGCTGTACTTTTCTTGTTTAATAACTATTTTATAGTTTTTATAGTCGAGCTCAAAGTTAAGCAGGTGGGAAAGCAAATCTATATTCCTCAAAAAATGAACGCTACATTTATTATTCCCCGCCTTGGTGTTAAACCTGACAACTATATTTTTAACTTCGCATAATTGCATTCTCGACATTTTTTCCTCATCTATAAAGGGTATAAATAAATTGATTGTCCTATACCCTATCGGGATAAAAAGATCCACATCTCCGTTTTCATCTTCCCTTCTTATTTCTCTGATTTCAAAATCACTTTTTGAAATAAAGTTTCCGTTTATATACATAACCTTTCTCCATTTTCATTTTTGTTTTCCTATAACTTATATAACCGTTCAGGACAAAACTAAACTATATTGTGTCATAAATATGCGATTCAAAGTTTAATAAACAACATGATAGACGGCCAAAGATCACCCTCACACTATAACACAAGTATATGGTTTCGTCGTATATGTTGGAATGTAGCGGGCGGTCGAAGACCGCCCCTACACTATAACATAAGTATACGACCTCGGTGTATATATTAAAATATAATAGGCGGTCGAAGACCGCCCCTACACTATAACACAAATATATGATTTCGTCGTATATATTAAAATACAATAGGCAGCCGGAGGCCGCCCGTTAAAGTCATTCCTTTTATTATTGTTTCAACACGTGTTGTTCAAAATACTTGGTTCGTTTCAAGGCCGCACCTATCGGTATAAATAACAAGGCCCCTACAAAACCTTGAATTAAATTCGCCGGTACACTGGCCGCCGCAACCATAAAGCTTCCCTTCATAATTCCTCCTGCTATAAAATAGCCAAATACCATCCAACTAGCCCCGAATATCAAAGAGATACTATTCCTCAGATTGATTAAGCTATTGCTTTCTTGGTCCGCAATAATGCCAATGCCGTATCCCATCAGAAATTTAATAATAAATGTAGGTAATATCCAGTGGGTGTACGCAAGAAGTAAGTCCGCCATAGCCGATCCTACCCCTCCCGCAATAGCACCCTTCCTTTTACCGAACATAATAGCCGCCAAAAAAATCATGCTGTCCCCCAAATGAATGTAACCCTGTGTAGCGATAGTTGGAATTTTAATAACCATTGTCGATACAGCCACCAAAGCAATCAGAAGTCCCAGTATCGTCAGGTCTTGTATTCTATTGGTTTTTAAATCCTCGTGCATAGTCAAATCCTCCCTTTTTTAGTATGTATACAATTATCAAATGTATTGTTCCATCAGTACACTTTTTATTATATCACCAACTTTTGTAGCTGTAAAGGGGTTATTTAGACTATTTTTGCACAGTTTTGTATCGGTACATTGTTGGAAAGCAATAAAAACAAAAAGAGGCAACACTCCTGCCTATATTTTAGGATGCTACCTCTCTTCATATAATATCTATCTTAAAAAGTCTTTACAATGTTTGATGTCAGTTTTTACTGTTTTATCCCACTAATACTTTTAATGCCTCTTCTGCATCTATTTTTTCCAGTTTTACAGCCGCCACTTTATATTCACCGGTTCCCGTAATCGGGTCAAAAGCTGAGTTTGTAAGTTCGTTTGTAGGTGTTTCTCTGTAGTGGAATGTCATGAATATCATTCCCGGCTTAACTTTGTCTGTTATGGTAACCCTGGTTACAACAGAACCGCGTCTTGAAGTGACCCTAATAAAGCCTTCTTCGCATACTCCCAGTTTTTCAGCATCCACAGGATTGATTTCTGCAAGTTCATATGGTCTGATGGAATCTACGGTTTCTGAATACCTAGTTGTAATATTGTAGTGATACAGCATTCTGCCTGTTGAAAGTAGTATCGGATATTCTTCGTCAGGAAGTTCTGCCGGTTCTCTGTAATCAACAGGAGTTATTTTACCTTTTCCTTTAGGGAATTTACCCTCATGTAGGAATTTGGTTCCCGGATGATCTTCAGACGGACATGGCCATTGTATACCGTCTTTTTCAATCCTTGCATAGCTGATTCCCTTATAACTAGGTGTCGTTTCCCTTATCTCTTCAAATACTTCCTCAGCGCTCTTGAAGTCAAATCCCGGTGCACCTAATTTGTTAGCTACATCACAAAGTATCTGCCAATCCGCTTTGGCTTCGCCCGGTGCATCTACAGCTTTTCTTACTCTTTGAACCCTTCTCTCCGTATTAGTGAAAGTACCGTTCTTTTCTATAAAGCATGATGAAGGTAATATCACATCGGCAAGTTTTCCCGTTCCGGTTATAAATAAATCTTGTACTACCAATAAATCAAGGTTTTCTAATGATTTTTTAACATGGTTTGCGTCCGGATCCGTAAGCACCGGATCTTCTCCCATAACATACATTGCCTTAACTTTTCCTTCATAAGCGGCATCTAACATTTCCGGAATCTTTAATCCCGGTTTTGTGTTCATTTTTGCGCCCCATTTTTCTTCGAAAAATTCTGCAATCTTTTCATCCGCAACACCTTGGTATCCGGAATATACGTTTGGAAGTGCTCCCATATCGCAGGCACCCTGAACATTGTTTTGTCCACGTATCGGGTTTATTCCTGTGCTTTCTTTCCCCAAATGTCCTGTTATCATCGCAAGGTTTGCAAGGTCCATAACATTATCGGTACCTGTAGTATGTTCTGTAATTCCAAGTGTGTAGAATATACCGGCTTTGTCGGTTTTTGCATATAATTCTGCCGCCTTGTATAATAAATCTTCTGAAATTCCTGAAATTTCTTCTACATATTCAGGAGTATATTTTTCAATTGCTTCTACTAATTCATCGAAACCTTCACAGCGTGTCTCGATAAATTCTTTGTCATGCCAGCCTTCTTTTATTATAACACGCATTAAACCGTTTATCAGAGCTACGTCTGAACCCGGATTTAATCGAAGCCATAGATGAGAATGTTCTGCAAGCTCTGTACG
>DASRMN010000099.1:0-2025 GCA_035647935.1 Clostridia bacterium
ATTATGCTCACTGTTAGATAAGGGGGGAATAAAATTGTTTAACAAAATAGATTATATAGAAAATTCATGCTACCCGGATGATGATTCTGATTCATATATTGATTGGGAAGAAAAGATTAGGCAGCATTTTTTCCCCAACCATGTTGATGATGTAAGTGATTTTGATCGGGTTACTACATGCACCTATCTGGTTTCGTTGAACAAAAACAATGAAGGCCTTTCTTCAGATGCTTTAAATATACTATTAAAATCTGAAGATGCATATTTTCTGGAGGTTTCTATTTCTGCCGAAAAACCATTAATAAATGCACTTTTTTACAAATACCCAAAAGGTCGAGGGGGACAGGTTTTGGAAACATCGGAAGAACTTTTTTTGATTGAGCATCAAATAATATATGATAAGTATATTTCTTTTGCGAAAAACAATAATTTAATAGTACTTACGGGAAATGATTTAAAAGAAAAAGTATTTTTAGACGGGAGACCGGTAAGTGTTTATTATAAATATTTTAACTGGGCGGAGGAAGATCCCTTCGATGTGCCTTATTAAAAATACGATTATTAGGGCTGACTAAATAAATTCATTCAGAAGGCGGAAGGAGGGGGCCTTAAATTATTTCCCTTAAGCCATATTGATGATATAATATAAAGGAAGAAACCAATTAATCGGCCGGAATTCAGATTCGAGGATTCGATATAAGTAATTTCACAATATAAATAACGATGAAAGGAGACAATATGTGCACAGGCATAAAAATAAATTATAAAGACGGCTGCGTAATAGGAAGGACCATGGATTATGAGGTTCCTCTAGATTACAATGCAATCTATATACCGAAGGGTTACAATTACTGCAATGATTTAATGGGTAACCCGCTGTATTCAAAATATAAAATATTAGGAATGTGTTTTAAGAATTTAGATCCGTTAAAAGATGCTGTAAATGAACATGGGCTGGCGGGGTTCACCAATACCTTCAGAGAATTTAATCTCCATGCCAATCAGGTGGACCCGGAAAAAATTAATATTTCCAGTCTGGATTATTTCACCTATGCACTTGCAAATTACAGGTCTGTGGAGGAATTAATTGAGGATTTGCAAAATATTCACATGTCTACCAAGGATTACAGAGGGGAAGAGGTATTGTCGCCAAATTTCCATTTTATGTTCACTGATTCTACCAAAAAGTGCATTATTCTTGAACCTAAGTATGGGGAATTGATATGTTACGAAAATCCATATGATGTAATGACTAATTCACCGGGTTTCAAGTCTCATGTGAGGAGATTGAACAAGCTTTTGGATTTGGATAATCTCGAAGATTTCAATTCTGCCAAAAATTTGCCGGGAGGTTATGACCCTTTTTCCAGGTTCATTAAAGCATTTTATCTAACCAGAATGAGTATTAAGTCAAACAATGTCGAAGAAGCCTTTTCCAATTTTTATAATATAACGTCCGCGATGGTCATGCCGGATGGATTTGTCAGAAACAAAAAGTACAATTATACTACCTACACTAGATATACTTGTGCCTATGATACGGAAAGCAAATTATTGACCGTGAAATCCCACACCAACCCAACAGTTTATAAATTGGGATTTGAAGATATAGAGGAAGATGATAAAAGGCAAGCATTTTTTCTAAATCCGGATTTTGTAGCAGAAAAGTTAAATCGATAAACGAAGTAGAAGAAGACGGGGCAATTTCGGTTGCCTCGTTTTTTAGTTGTTTGACGGGCATGTCATATGTCTGAGGCGAGAGTCCTTCGAAAAGAGCCACTGAACTTGACCCCATGGTCTCATGGTCTTTGGGCGGACACACGGGTCCGCCCCTACTCTCACAGAAAATCAGAGAACTTAAGGTTTTGGCTCAAAACATTTTCTAGAAAGAGCCACTGAACCTGACCCCCTGGTCTTTCTGAACCTGCCCCCCGGTTTTTTGGGCGGACACACGGGTCCGCCCCTACTCTCACAGAAAATCAGATGAGGTGGCAAGGGGACGTTTTGTTTGCCATCTTTTTGTAT
>DASRMN010000100.1:0-6843 GCA_035647935.1 Clostridia bacterium
GGAAATAGAATATTTAAAGAAAAGGGATATAATACTTGGAGATGCAATAGATAAAATCGGGATGATAAAAAGAAAAACAGAACCTGATATATTTTACTCTCTTGTTTCGAGTATAATCAGTCAACAAATATCTACTAAAGCAGCGGTTACAGTCAAGACCAGATTAATGAATTTAATTGGGGAAATAAACCCTGAAAACATAAATGCCACAAGTGCAAATGATATACAGAAATGTGGAATGTCTTTGAGAAAGGCAGGATATATCAGGGGAATTGCTGAAGCAGCTGTAACTAGGACGATAGATTTTTGCAATCTTTATAGGCTTTCCGATAAAGAAGTGATTGAAGAATTAACAAAACTGAAGGGGGTAGGCAGGTGGACAGCCGAAATGTTGCTTATACATTCGCTGGAAAGACCCAATATACTCAGTTACAAGGACCTGGGAATTCGGAGGGGTATTATAAGATTATACGAATTAGAAGAATTATCAATAGAGGAATTTGAAACGTATAGAAGAAGATACAGTCCCTATTCAACGGTTGCATCCTTATATTTATGGGAGATAAGCAGGAACTGAAATGCACGGAGGTGCCTGTCCCCCCCAGTGTACAATGAGAGGAAAAGATTTATAATCCTTTCAAGAACACTCTATCCTAAACAAAAATGCAGGGTGGAGATGAATTGAAAAACTTTGTAATTACTGATATAATATTATTATACCTAACAGCGAATTCATTCGCTAATTACCCAACGATAATTGTTTAAGCGTAGCAGCGAATCCGTTCGCTGCTACCTATATAATATTGGAAATAAGGCGGTTTAATATACCTTGTATGGGATATTTTATAGGTTTTAATTTTTGTTTTTTCATCTTATGTTATTATCCCAATAAACAAAGTAAAATGGAAGGCCCCTAGGGGTCTTCTTTGTGTTACAATATAAGAAAAGAGCGAGCAAGGCAGGTGATTGAATGTCAAAAGTTAAAAGTAAGTTTGTTTGCCAAGAATGCGGGTACGAGAGTATAAGATGGTTGGGCAAATGTCCGGGGTGCGGTAACTGGCACAGCATGGAAGAGGAATTGGTGAGCATTAAAAAGGAATTTAGAAGGTCGCCCACAATAGTCAGCCAATCTAAACCTCAGCCCATTAAAAATGTCAAGTCCGGTGCGTATGATAGGTATGATACAGGAATCGGGGAATTAAACAGAGTGCTCGGCGGGGGGCTGGTAAAAGGTTCTTTGATACTGGTATCGGGAGAGCCCGGAATCGGGAAATCCACATTGATTTTACAGGTGGGTAGTGCCGTTGCGGACAAATACGGAAGGACTCTCTATGTATCCGGCGAGGAATCGGAAGAGCAGATAAGAATGAGGGGGGAAAGGCTAAATTCCCTTTCCGATGATTTATATATAGTTTCGGAGACAAATGTGGACGTCATTGAAAAATATATAGAAGAGTATGAACCCGTATCTGTTATTATAGATTCCATACAAACGTTATTTAAGGAAGACCTGTCATCGGCGCCCGGCAGTGTCTCCCAGGTTAAAGAATGTTCCAATAATTTGATGAGAATCGGCAAATCTAGGAATATCCCCATGTTTATAGTTGCCCATGTTACAAAGCAGGGGGAACTGGCAGGCCCTAGGGTACTGGAGCATATGGTTGATACCGTACTGCATTTTGAAGGGGAAAGGACCCAAGAATTCAGGATATTAAGGGCATTAAAAAATCGGTTCGGAACTACCAGTGAGATAGGTGTATTTGAAATGAGGGAGGAAGGGTTGGTTGAAATCAGAAATCCCTCGGCTATATTTTTAGAATCATTAACCCCCGAGACGGAAGGGGCTATCGTGGTTGCCACATTTGAAGGAACGAGACCACTTTTAGTGGAAATACAGGCATTGGTAGCACCGACAAATGCAGGTTTCCCGAGACGTACTTCCATAGGAGTCGATTCAAACAGGTTAAATTTGATTGTTGCGGTTTTGGAAAAGAAAATAGGACTGTCCTTAGTAAACAAAGATATCTATGTTAATGTGGTAGGAGGGTTAAAGCTGGAAGGAACATCCGCAGACCTAGGTGTTGCCATGGCTATCTATTCCAGTATGAGGGGTATACCCATTCAGACAAAAGAAATGATTGCTATGGGAGAAATCAGTCTGACGGGAGAACTGAGACCTATCGGTCATTTGGAGAAAATGATGAAGGAAGCAGAAAAAATGGGATTTACAAATTGTATTATACCCCAGAAAAACAAATTTAAGCTCGGAGAAGGCAGCATGAAATATAGGGGTGTAAATACTCTCAGAGAGGCCTTAAACCTGTTGGTTTAATTGTCATTGCTATGAAAGGTCCACATTTTTGTCATCCTGAGGCGAACAGTATAAGTCTGACCCGCGAAGGATCTGTATTCAGAAATAATGTTTTTGTTTATTGTGGTGTGGGCAATACGTGTAAACTCCGGGATAGACAGTATAAAATGATACAATTCAGGACTTTTTTAGTAGTTTCTATCCAATCCCCGATATTTACAAAGAATCCTTGTTTTTATTATAGATTAACTTAAAAAATAATGTTAAAATTGATATTGATAATACCAAATAAGCTCCGGTTATAACTAACAGGTTGCAAGGGAGGCAAAACTTTTTGAAAGAGTCACAAGTTGAAGAAATCCGATTGTTTGAAGCTATTAAAATGATAGCTCCGGGCACAAGCCTGAGGGAAGGCTTAGAGAACGTATTAAAAGCGATGACCGGAGCACTTATAATTATTGGTCATAGTGAAGAGATAAAAAACATGGTAGACGGCGGTTTTGCCATAAATGTAGATTTTTCTCCGGCCTATCTTTATGAATTATGCAAAATGGACGGCGCTATCATCCTGAGCGCTGATTGTAAAAGAATTCTTTATGCCAATACCCATATAATGACAGACGCATCAATTCAATCTATGGAAACAGGAACGCGTCACAGGACGGCGGAGAGGGTAGCAAAACTGACGGGTCAGGCGGTTATCTCAATTTCACAGAAACGCCATATTATAACCCTATATAGGGGGAATAACAAATATATCGTTCAGGATACTAATAAGGTTTTGACTAAAGCCAACCAAGCTATTCAAACTCTCGAGAAGTATAAATCTGTGCTGGATCAGGCTACAATAAACCTAAGTGCCTTAGAATTTGAAAATCTGGTTACTGTATATGATGTAGCAACAGTAATACAGAGAACAGAGATGGTTATAAAGATAGTTCATGAAATAGAAAAATATATTTATGAATTAGGCAGTGAAGGCAGATTGGTAAACATGCAGATGGAAGAACTGGTGGCAAACGTTATTGAGGACGGTAAATGTGTGATTATGGACTATAATATGAACCCTGAAGCTGGGGAAGATGAGGTGCAGGAAACATTACGCGGTTTATCTTCAGAGGAGTTGCTGGACCTGTCCCTAATATCAAGGGTGTTGGGATACGGCACTAATATGAATGCACTGGATACTGCGGTATCCACAAAAGGATACCGAATATTAAACAAAATACCGCGGCTTCCCCTAGCGGTAATTGAGAACCTATTGGAGGAATTCCCCAGTTTTCAGAAGATACTTAAAGCTACTACAGAACAATTGGATGAAGTCGAGGGTATCGGTGAGGTTAGAGCTAGGGCAATCAAGGATGGGCTGAGAAGGTTACAAGAACAGGTACTGCTGGACAGACATATATAGGCTGGAAGTCAGAGGCCGGAAATTATACAAAGGCATAAAAAACTTTTATTTGATGCCCCATAAATGCCTCATAAAAATGTTTGACAATTAATAGCCACTATGATAGAATATTTGTTTTAATTGACATATTCCTATATCTAGGGTATACTATATATTATAGTAATTCATCATTTTGGGGAGGATCAAATCATGTTTAATATTGGAGAGAAAATTGTCTATCCCATGCATGGTGCAGGTGTGATAGAATCCATTGAAGAAAGGGAGATACTGGGCGAAAAAAGAAAATACTATATAATGAAAATGCCCATCGGTAACATGCAGGTAATGATTCCCTTGGACCAGATGGAAGATATAGGGATTAGAAAAGTCATTGACTTCAAGGAAATTGAAAATGTACTGGATGTGTTGGCCTCGGAGACAACTAAGATGCATAAAAATTGGAACCGTAGGTACAGGGCTAACATGGAACTGATTAAGACAGGGGATATTTACGAAATAGCGGAGGTAGTAAGAAATCTGACGCTGAGGGATAAGGAAAAAGGCCTATCTACAGGCGAAAGAAAAATGCTGAGCAACGCAAGACAAATCCTGATAAGTGAAATTGTACTTGTGGCGGATATATCCGAGGAGGAAGCGATAGAGCTTGTTGAGGAAGTTATTTTAAAGCAGGCCGAACCAACTGTACCAGATGCAGTTTTATAAAATTGTATCTGGACATTTTTATCTAGCCCGGATAATGACAAAGAAACCTGTAAATAGGTTTTAAAAATAAAAATCTGGGCATAATGGATGGATAGGAGGTGGTTAAAAATGATAAATAAAATTATTCGGGGGATCTTGACGGTTTTTGGAGCTGTATCCGGCGCCGCATTGTATATGTATGTTGTAAATGAAATGAATGTAGTGAATATTGCAGGCGATCTCAGAAACTATGTGATAGGAATTATAATATCGTCATTAACAAGCGGAGTCATGTTATTTATATTATCTCCTTGGTTGATTAATCAGGGCAGGGAAAGTGCTAACAAGATAGAAAAGGAGCTTTCTAAGGTACCTACCGTGGATATTGTTTTAGGCTCGGTGGGGTTAATAATCGGACTTATAATTTCTTATTTAGTTACAAATCTGATTACTAATATTATGCCGTTCCCGTTACTTGGATTCATTGTATCTGTTTTGGTTTATATATTCATGAGTTATCTGGGAATCAAGATTGCTACAAAAAAAACGGGGGAACTTTCGGGCACACAGGATGTTTTAAGGAAGGGTATATTCAGGGAACGCGGTGCCAAAAAGGATATCCAAGGTTCTGCTAAGGTATTGGATACCAGTGTCATTATAGACGGGCGCATTGCTGATATTTGCAGGACGGGATTTATAGAAGGCCCCTTAATCATTCCGGGTTTTGTATTGGAAGAATTGAGGCATATAGCGGATTCTTCGGATGTATTAAAGCGTAATCGCGGAAGAAGGGGTCTTGACATTTTAAACACGATTCAAAAAGAGTTGGATATTGAAGTAAAGATACATGAAAAGGACTTTTCGGATATTGCAGAAGTAGATTCCAAATTGTTAAAGCTGGCACAGGTATTAGACGGTAAGGTTGTTACTAATGATTATAATCTGAACAAGGTAGCCGAATTTCAAGGTGTGCCGGTGCTCAATATCAACGAATTGGCCAATGCTGTCAAACCCGTGGTATTACCCGGAGAAGAAATGCTTGTGCAGATAGTGAAGGACGGAAAGGAAACAGGTCAAGGCCTAGCTTATTTGGATGATGGCACTATGATTGTTGTAGAAGGCGGTAAGAGGTACATAGGCCAAACCATAGATGTTTTGGTAACGAGTGTTTTACAAACAGCCGCAGGACGTATGATTTTTGCGAAGCCGAAAGCAATGGTAGATAGAACTGCATAGTTATATATGGGTTTATACCGATATAATATATAAATATTTTATAAAAAATCGCATGCGATTGTGCTCCTCCCGACATAATAAGCTAAATTTTAGAAGTCTCCCTGCTAAACAGCAGGGGATTTTTTTATGATCTGTAGGACACAAAGATATTAGCAGGACAATGTTGTAGGGGCGGGCTTTGCTCGCCCACGAAAATACATGAGTAACTTAATTGTTTGTCTATATTTTTAAAATGTGTATAATATATACATAGAAAAAGAAGGTGAAATCTTGAAAACCGGTGTTATTATTGTTGCTGCAGGCAAAGGAAAACGCATGGGAAGGGATTATAACAAACAATACATACCCTTGGTCGATAAACCCATAATTGCCCACACTATAGGGGTTTTTGAAAAAACCGACCTGATAGACGAAATAATTTTGGTAGTGGGTAAAGGCGAAATAGGTTCGGTTAAAAGGGATATCATATATAAATATAATTTTAACAAGGTTGTTAAAATAGTAGAAGGTGGGGCAGAACGTCAGGACTCGGTCTATAATGGGTTGAAGGCGGTAAACGTAAATTGTGATATAGTTTTGGTTCATGATGGTGCAAGGCCGTTTATCACAAGTAACATTATAAAGAAAAGCATAGAAACGGCAAGAGATGCGGGTGCATGCGCTGTTGCCGTACGGGTAAAGGATACGATTAAGATAGTTAATGAAAATATGGAAGTAGATTATACTCCAAACAGAGATACATTATGGGCCGTGCAAACACCGCAGGCTTTCAGATACGGACTGCTTCTGGAAGCCTATGAAAAGTTACGGGCTGATAATATAAAGATTACCGATGATGCTATGCTTATGGAAAAACTGGACCATACCGTAAGGATCATAGAAGGAAGTTATGAAAATATAAAAATCACTACGCCGGAAGACCTCATATTGGGTGAAGGGATTTTTAAAAAAAGGGAGAATATCTTAAAATGAGGGTGGGCATAGGATATGATGTGCACAGATTAGTGGAAGGCAGAAAATTAATAATCGGCGGAGTGAATATCCCCCATAAAAAAGGATTATTAGGTCATTCGGATGGGGATGTTTTATTACATGCCATTAAGGATTCAATATTGGGTGCAGCGGCACTGGGGGATATAGGAAAACACTTTCCTGATACGGATGAAAGATATAAAGGAGCAAACAGTTTGGAACTCCTGCAACA
>DASRMN010000101.1:0-3526 GCA_035647935.1 Clostridia bacterium
TATATAAACAGAGGTCTTTCATGTTTTCTATGCCATCATATTTAATATGGTCCCCATCATCAATAATGGTATCTTGGGTAGCTGCCTTATTTTTTATGACATAGTTATATATTTGCGGTGTAGGATTTTCGTTAATAAATATTTTATTTCCCAGCGGAAGTACATCTTTTAGCAGATATGTCTTTGATTTGCCCTTTTCCGCAGGGTAAATTTTAATAGCATCCCCATTTTTTATGTCAGATTCCATATTGCATATTTCACCATTAACTATTATTTTGGCCGCCTCCCCATATTCCCCGTGCAACACCTTTTTGTCGCCATTTATGCTAATATTTATAGGTTTGCCTCTTTCGGGTATCAACTTTCTGGGATTGAATCCTGCCAAAACTAAAGCGTCTTTTACCTTCAATTTTTTAGTTTGGAAAAGTTTAAATCGCCGTTCATTTACATATATCTCAATAAAATCAGGTTCCCGATCCCTTAATGTTTTAGTTAAAATTCCTATAGGCGTAACATATTCAGGCCCCGAAATAGGTGTTGCGGTTAAAACCGTGTCTTTAAATGCTTCTATGCCCCTAACCGCTACTCTTTCCCGAGGAAGGTTCAATCCTTCCGCAATAAACGTATCGAGCCAAGGTAATTGGCTGCCTCCGCCTATTAAAAAAACGGCGCTGGGAGGTTTTCCATTTTGTTCAATAATTTTATCAGCTATTAATTCCGCCACTCTCCTGATTGTAGGTTCAACCCGCTCTAATATTTCATCACTTTCTATTTCGTAAGGTATGTTAACAATACTCGAAAATTTTTGGATCTTTTCTTTATTCAGATTAATTTTTAATTTTTCCGCCGCATCAAAATCCAGCAGATACTCCCTCGCTATTTGCTCTGTAACATCATCCCCTGCACAGGATGTCATCCCATAAGCTGTTATCGTACCATCTCTTGTAATAGCAATGTCCGAAGTGCCTGCACCTATATCCACCAATGCCAGATTTAACAGTCTTACATTCTCCGGAACAGCTACTTCAATAGCGGCAATAGGTTCCAATGTCATATATTTGATTTCCAAACCCAATTTAGAAATTACTGCATATAAACTGTCCACCACCATCTGTGGTAAGAATGTTGCTAAAATGTCTATTGCTATTTTATGCCCCCTGTGCCCCAAGGGATTCGTAATCATAACATCATCAATATAATAATGTACTACTGTATGACCAACACAAAAATACTTTGTATATTCCTCGGATTGTTTCTCCAGTTCATGTTTGGCCTTTTGCAGCCCTTCAATTTCAAGGCTGTTAATCAGGTCTGCATCTATATCCTTTATAGGGTCTGTCTCCCTACAGACAGTCACCTTGTTGGTTTGAAGTGAACGCCCTGCAACCGCAATAGTCACTTCATCTAAAGTGCAATTTGCTTTTTCCTCCAGTGCAAGTTTGACCTTTTCAGCGGCAACCGCCACACTGTTAATATCATGTATCTGCCCTTCATACATTGCTCTTTTTTTATGGAACTCGATTTCCATATGTTCCACGACTATTTTACCGTTTTCTCTTTTCCCCAATATGCCTATTACACTCCTGGTACCTATATCCAGTGAAAAAACAAAACTGTTATTATCTAACTTTTTGTATGGCATTTAACACATTCCTTCCCATCAATACAGTTATATATAACAGTTCTTCATAAAATTTTATTTTCCTTCATACGAGGTTAAGCAAAATAATCAATCTATGCCAAGGTCTAAAACAGACTGTATGCAAAAGCACTGTTCCTGCATTTTTGTGGGCAGACAGAGTCGTCTGCCCCTACCCAAAGATAAGGACTTGGTGCCCGGCACCAATGATAAGGGTGGACAACCCTGTCCACCCCGGGCAGACAGAGTCGTCTGCCCCTGCCCGAAGATGATAACTTGGTGCCCGGCACCGATGATAATACCATTTATGGCTTAGCTGATTTATAATAATCACAATATTCCTTAATTATGCACTCATCACAATTAGGGTTTCTGGCATAACAACACCTTCTGCCATGAAATATTAAAAGGCGATGTGTTAGGATCCATAAGTTTTTGTCTACAGCTTCCTGTAATTGCAGCTCCGTATTTAACACATTTTTAGCATTAGCTATTCCTATTCTATTGGATACCCTAAAAACATGGGTATCCACTGCTATAGCGGGTACCCCGAAAGCATTACTTAAAACTACATTGGCCGTTTTTCTTCCTACGCCCGCCAAGGACGTCAAATCCTCCAAGGTATTCGGAACCTCCCCATTAAACTGTTCCTTCAACTGCCTGCACATTAGAAGAATATGTTTGGACTTGTTCCTATACAAACCTATTTGTTTTATTCTTTCTTCCAGTTCCTCCCCGGCCAACAGCAAGAAATCATCTAATGCAGGATATTCCTTAAACAAATCTTTGGTTATTTCATTGACCTTTTTATCTGTAGTTTGGGCTGATAATATTGTAGCTACCAGTAATTGAAAGGGAGTCTCGTGGTCGAGTAGACATTTTATGTCCGGATATTCCTTTGTCAAAAGTTTTATAACTTCACTTGTCTTGCTGTTCATGTATTTCCCCCCTTGAGCTATAATTGAATGTAACCTTTATTTTTTATTATTCGAATTTAAATACTTATTAATAATCCTCAAAACATCCTCGTCTTTTTCGCTGTCCCGAATGCCGGAAATTAACTTTACAGCTATTTTAGGATCAATATTATACAATGCCCATATGGTTACCTTTCTAATGTCCGGCCTTATGTCCCTTAACAAAGGTTCGAGGTGTGGTATAGCGTTTTTATCCTTTGAATTCCCCAACGCAATTATTGCATTTCTCTGTAACGTTTTTTTGCCTATCCAGCCTGAAGCATTTTCCCTGAATAAAAGGTTAAATTCCTTATTGGACATCTGCAACAATCGTGTCAGATCTATCCTGTCAAACAATTCTGCCGGCATAAACTCCTTAGCCGTCATTTCTTTAATGTCTATATTATGCGGGCATACATCTTGGCAAGTATCACAACCATATATTCTATCCCCGATAATCGGCAACATTTCTTCCGGAACGGGACTTTTTTGTTGTAGTATATTTGATAAGCATTTGTTAGCATCAAACCTATAAGGCCCCTCTATAGCCGATGTTGGACAATGTTCAATGCATAAATTACATCCCAGACAACCTGTATCCTTCAAGGACCTATCCTCTTTCAACAAAACATTTGTTATCATATACCCTAAAAATATCCAAGACCCGAAACTTTCATTTATAATGGCAGAATTATAACCATAGAAACCTATTCCGGCACGATTTGCTAAATATCTGTCCACCAAAGGACCTGTATCTACAAAAGATATGTGTTCAAATTCTTCATATTCCCCGGCAATAAACTCTGCTAATCTTTCCAGCTTGTCCATAAGCACCAAATGATAGTCCTTCCCCCATGCCATTCTTGCCGGGCTCCCGTAAAATTGGGGTTTATTATTATTCTGTAATTTTTTTTCATCTATATAATAGGAC
>DASRMN010000102.1:0-2298 GCA_035647935.1 Clostridia bacterium
GAGCCATATTTTCATTGTCTTGCAAATGTTGATTTGTCACTTCTATTTTTTGTTCGAATCCTTGTAAATACTCTTCAACCATATTAAATCTCCTGGTTATTTGAGAAACTTCTTCTTTCAGCGATTCCAATGTTTTTTCTATTCCAGATTTCTTTTTGTTTTTCCAAAACCTCCAGTCCATGGTTCCCCTCCCTTATGACAATTCCTTATGGTTTTTAAACTTTTACCGAACGATTTATGGTCACATTATTAATGTACAAAAAAGAAAGCCAGGACCTACCCCAATCTCTCCTCAATCAGTTTAGCAAGGTCGGTTGCCAATATATTTAACTCTTCCTGATTTCTACCTTCTAACATTACCCTGACCAATGCCTCCGTACCTGAAGGCCTGATTAAAACCCTTCCGTATCCCGTCATTTTTTCTTCGATAACCTTAATTTCTTCCATTATCACAAGATCTTCCGTATATTTTTCCTTGTTTTCTTTTTTAACTCTGGCATTGACTAACACCTGAGGATAGGAAGTCATAATATCAGTTAATTCAGATAATTTCTTCCCTTCTTTTTTCATTACGCCAATAAGTTGTATAGCCGTTAAAAGCCCATCCCCCGTAGTATTATAATCTAAAAAAATGACATGCCCTGATTGTTCGCCTCCTAAACAATATCCTCCCTTGATCATTTCTTCTAATACATATCTATCTCCAACCTGTGCCCTTGCAACATTACACCCTTGTTCTCTCATAGCTGCTTCGAATCCCATATTGCTCATAACCGTACCCACAACAGTGTTATTTTTGAGCTTGCCATATTTTTTTAAATCTGCGGCACATATTGCCATTATATAGTCCCCGTCCACAATTTCCCCATTCTCATCTACGGTAATTAAACGATCTGCATCCCCGTCAAAAGAAAGCCCTATATCAGCCCCGGTTTCCCTCACCAAGCCGGCCACTTTTTGAGGATTTGTGGAACCGCAGTCTTCATTAATATTGATTCCGTTTGGTTGATCATTGATAACAAAAACCTCCGCGCCTAAATCTCTCAATAGTTTAGGTGCCGCTTTATAGACCGCGCCATTCCCGGCATCAACCGCGATTTTAAAACCTTCAAAATTGCAGTCCAATGTTGTCTTTAAAAAGTTGATATATTCGTATATACTGTTTCTATCATAAATAATCGAGCCTATATCCTTTCCTTCTACCCCGCTATTTACATCGATATGATTTAGAATATATTCCTCTATTTTATTTTCGGTCTCATCTAATAATTTGTATCCTTCGTTATTAAAAAACTTAATACCGTTATATTCTGCCGGATTATGGGAAGCCGATATTACAATTCCAAAGTCCGCCCTCAGGTATCTGGTCAAATATGCTACGGCGGGAGTGGGAGCAACACCCAAGGATACCACATCTGCCCCCATGGATAAAATTCCGGCCGTAATTGCAGATTCCAGTAAATCTCCGGATATGCGCGTATCTTTTCCGATAACTACCTTCCCTTTTTTATTATCATCCTCATCTAATAATACATATGCCCCTATACGTCCTAATTTATATGCCAATTCAGGAGTTAAGTCCCTGTTCGCAATCCCTCTTATACCATCTGTACCGAATAATTTGCCCATTTTTTACCCCCCATTTGCCTCATGTTTATATATTATATGTACTATCATTCCCTGTGGGAATAGACCTATGATATTATACCATAATCGGAATAATGGAAAAAGCCATTTTACACTTCAATCATCATAAATTGTCCTTTTCTTACAAATAAAAAACCCCCAAGGTAAGCGTCCAATAATCCCATGGGTTTAAAACCAACAGCGCCCATAATATAATATTCTCTATAAAATACTTTTAATGTTGACAGAGTAGCTTTGTTAACGTTAAAAGTGTAGGGAGATGATATTTATAGCTACTATGAGAGCAACCCGTCATGAAATATTAAAAGAAGAGTGGCGGGTTAGGATCAGAAAACATAGAGAAAGCGGACTTACGGTCAAACAGTGGTGTGAAGAAAATTCAATCAAACCAAGTCAATATTACTATTGGTTAAGGGTTATCCGTCAGGAATCTTTGATTCAGGCCGGCACCATAGCCGTCACAGGCCAAGCCCGGTTTGCCGAACTCAGGCAGATTAAAGATGAATCCTGCTTTAATAATGCCCACGGAATATGTGCTATCCTCCGCTCAAATGGAGATGAAATTGAAATTCTAAACGGTGCCAATCCAAATACATTAGAGGCCATACTTGGGATTCTCAAAAGGTCATGAAGATAAAATTTCCTGATGAT
>DASRMN010000103.1:0-5962 GCA_035647935.1 Clostridia bacterium
AATAAATCTAAAGGGGGTTATTTTTTGGATAGACTTTCGGATATAGCAGTTAAATACAAAAAAAGTATTGTGGCGGTATTTTTGATTCTTGCCTTGTTGAGCGGTATCCTCAGTCTTTTTGTTTCGGTCAATTTCAATATAGTAGACTATTTACCCCAAAAAGCTCAGTCCACAAAGGCACTGGATATTATGGAAAAAGAGTTCAAGGAGGAAATGCCCAACGCTAGGGTTATGATAAAAAATGTGACCATACAGGAAGCCCTAGAATATAAAGAAAAAATTTCGGGGACAGAGGGCATTTCATCAGTCGGTTGGTTGGATGATGTTATAGGGACAGACATTCTCACCACCACACCTATTGAATTTATTGATGATTCTCTATTAGATAATTATTATAAGAACGGAAATGCTCTGATTACGGCAACCGTTGAAAGCGGCCTAGAAGAATCTACAATCAAGGAAATTAAGGAATTAATCGGACCAAGTAATGCGGTAGACGGGGAAGCGGTTAACAGGGCCGAAACTCAAGAAATGTCGATTTCAGAGGTTTTAAAAGCCATGGCAATACTGGTACCTGTTATTGTTATAATATTGGCAATTTCCACTACCTCATGGATAGAACCCTTGTTGTTTCTCGTTACCATCGGAATAGCTATAACAATAAATATGGGAACCAATGTGTTTTTTAAGGATATTTCTTTTATAACTCAGGCTATCAGTCCAATATTACAGTTGGCCGTATCCCTTGATTATGCAATCTTTTTGCTACACAGTTTCAAGGGTTACTTAGGACAGTTCGAACCCGAAGACGCTATGAAGCTTGCCATTAAACATGCTCTGCCTACTGTTGCCGCCAGTGCCGCCACAACCCTTGTAGGTTTTTTAGCCTTAGTGGCAATGCGATTTGAAATAGGCTCGGACTTGGGCATAAATTTGGTTAAGGGGATTCTTCTGAGTTTTATTTCGGTGATGGTGTTTTTACCGGCACTTACTCTTTTATCATATAAACTTATTGAAAAAACAAAACACCGTAAGCCGGTCCCGAAGGCAGAAGGAATAGGACAACGGATTATAGGGATAAGAATGCCTTTCTTAATCCTGGCTATAATAATTGTTGTGCCCGGTTTTCTGGCCCAGGCAAATACACAATTCATGTACGGAACGGGTGGTGTTGCGGAAGCATCGCGGGTTGGAAAGGACGCAGCATTAATTGAGAATGAATTCGGCAAGGAAAATACCCTTGTATTGTTGGTGCCAAGGGAGGATGTGGGGAGAGAGGCGGAATTATGTACGGAGCTTAAAACCATTCCCCATGTAAAAAATGTTTTATCTTATACATCTGCTGTGGGGGCTGAAATACCTGTTGAGTTTGTTCCCAATGAGGCCGTTGATCAGTTTTATTCAGAAAACTATACACGGCTGATCCTTTACATTGATACAAAGGATGAGGGAGAGGAAGCTTTTTGTACGGTTGAATCAATTTCCGATACAGCCGAAAAATATTACGATACCTGTTATATGGCAGGTCAGAGTGCAACTTTATACGATATGAAAAACATAGTTTCTATTGATACCAAACTTGTAAACATAATTGCCATTATCGGTATATTCATTGTTTTACTGCTGACGTTCAGATCATTGACAGTGCCGTTGCTTTTATTATTTTCCATTGAAACAGCCATATGGATTAATTTGTCCTACGCTTATTTTGCCGATCAACATCTGAATTTTGTGGGATACTTGGTTATAAGCACGGTACAGTTGGGAGCAACGGTGGATTATGCCATACTTCTTACAAATCGTTATTTGGCGAACAGAAAAAAACTATCCAAAGAGGAAGCCATGAAGGTTACAATAGATAATAATTTGGCAGTGATTTTAACTTCTGCTTCCATATTGTCGATAGCGGGATTTATACTTTCTTTTACGTCCACCAATCCCATTATTTCGGAACTGGGAATGCTGTTAGGGAGGGGGACGGTATTATCGTTTATTATGGTGATTTGTGTGTTGCCGGCCCTGCTTTTATTATTTGATAGGGTCATACAGAAAACCACATTAAACGATAGTTTCTATGAAGAAGAAAACATATAAAGGGATGTATTTAAAAAATTATGAGGGGGAGCATTTATTATGAAAAAGATTCTATCGATAATTTTAATATTAACGCTGATTTTTGTAACGTCCTTAATTCCGTTTGCTGAGGAAATTGCTTCACAAAAAGAAGAGGTGGTATACGGGATTTTAGATCCGAAGGGCAGAGTAAAAAGTATTTATGTGGTTAACATATTTGAGGACAGCAACATAACAGATTATGGCAATTACAAAAACGTGCGTAACATGACTACTTCTGAAGAAATCAGTCAAAAAGGTGATAAAATAAATATAAATACCTCTGCCGACAGATTATATTATGAAGGAACAATTGAAAAAAAGGAATTACCCTGGAATATAGATATAGAATATAGTTTAGACGGCAAGAAGATGACGGGAACGGAACTTGCCGGCAAAAGCGGAGCCTTGGAGATAAAAATATCTGTAGACAGAAATCCCGAAGTAAACAGTATGTTTTTTGATAATTACACATTACAAATAGCCTTAAGCCTTGATACAAAACTGGCTAAAAACATCAAATCCGATAATGCAACCGTAGCGGAAGTTGGCAGTAAGAAACAGCTGACATATACAATTTTACCGGGACAGGGGGCAGACATCTCGGTTACGGCTGATGTAAAAGATTTTGAGGCCGATGCTGTTACAATTAACGGCATAAGAATGAACTTGGACATGGTTATTGATGAAGAAGAATTTTCAGACCAAATTTCTCAGCTTATAAATGCCATAAGAGGGTTGGATGGCGGGGCTGAAGAACTGCTTAAAGGGGTTAGTGCCCTCTCCGGCGGGATGAATGAATATGTTAAAGGACTGAAAGCGTTTAGGGAGGGTTTATTAGAATTGGGTTCAGGCGTTGGGAAATTGGATCAAGGCGCAAAAGGTATCAGCGCAGGTCTTTCGGAGTTGTCGGAAGGAAAAGGTCCTTTACTTCAAGGGGCACAGGAGATACAGGGAGCCGTTTTCAATGAAGTAAATGACAGGCTTTCTGCAATGGACCCGGGATTTCCTCCTTTGACCCCCGAGAATTATGAGCACGTTTTAAAAGACAACCTGATGTTTACCCCTATTAAGGCTCAACTTGACGGGGTGGTGCAATTTACCAATGGGCTTAAAGAGTACACCGATGGTGTTACAGAACTCAGCCTGGGAGCATCGGGTTTAGCGGGGGGAATTTCGGAGCTGAATTCTTCCGTATCTGAAATTCCAAAGTCGGCGAATGATTTATATAACGGGGGGGTTGAACTTAACTCGGCTATAGGAAAACTTAAAGCGGGCCTTGCGGAATATAAACAAGGTACGAATCAATTAAAAAACAGCACATCAGATATTGATTCCGAAATAAGCAGTACCATTGACGGGATTATGGACAGTATATTAGGAAGCGGGGATGAGGTGATATCTTTCGTATCAGATAAAAACACAGATGTGTCCTCCGTCCAGTTTGTAATGAAAACGGAAGAAATAAAGAAACCTGAGATTGATGTAATCCATGAGGAGCCTGAGAAACTAAGCTTTTGGGAAAAACTATTAAATTTATTTAAATTGCGCAGATAATTAAAAATTTATTGATCTCGAGACAAACAAAACAGATTTGGCCTGTGAGGGATCTATATTTAAAAGGAAGAAAAAGGATTCGGGTCCGAATTATTTATTCATTAACAAGTAGATAATTCGGGTTCGGTCCCAAATTTTAATATTTTATTTGAAATTTTAGCAAAAATCTGCTTTAATAGTGATATAATAAATCAGTAAAGGAAAAACAGAATAGACTGCAGAACTTGAAGGAGGAATATAAGTATGGCAACACCGGTATTAAACGCTGAAATAAGAAAAACCACAGGAAAAAATGAGGCCAAAAAAGCAAGAAGAATTGGGAAAATACCCGGAGTAGTTTATAGTAGGGGTGTAGATACAAAGGAAATACTGTTTGATGAAAGGGAAGTATTGGGGGTGCTTTCGAAATTCGGACAAAATGCTAAGATAAGTCTAAATCTTGAGGGTGAAAAGAATTTTGTAATCATCAAGGAATTGCAAAGGGGGATTATTGATAAGAGGTTAATACACATAGACCTTCAAACATTGAGCGAAACAGAAAGGATCAAGATGGTACTGCCGATACGGTTAGTCAATCGTGAAGAAGTAGAAACGTCATCACAATTTGTGGAAATGCTTCTTAATGAAATAGAAATTCAGACCTTTCCCAGATACTTACCGGATAGGGTGGAGTTGGATGCATCTAAATTAAAGGAAAAAGAATTTTTGACAATAGCGGATCTGAACATAGGGGAAGATGAAAATATTGAAATTACGGAAGAAAAGGATAGACTCATAGCATCTCTAACCTTGGTAGAAGATATGGTAGAGGAAATAGAGGAAATAGAAGAAGAAGTAGAAGAAGAATTAGATGCGGAAGCAACAGACGAAGAGGAAGCAGAAGAAACAGCAGAGGAAACAGACGAAGAAACGGAAGAATAAACGGGGAATACAGAATAACCATAACAATATACAAGACAATGCAAAATGATTGCAGGTATAAAATGTTTGTTGACATTATTGGCAGGCTATGTTATGCTCTTACTGAATATGGCTAAACCAGTAAAAACAGGTTACTATAGACAATACGAAAATTGTATTTGTTTTCGAAACACAAAAATTAATAATGATTTGGTTCTCCGAGTCTTTTTTGCCTAAAGAACCTTGTTATATGGTAAAAAGACCGATAGGGTATGAAGGAAAACCTTTATGCCTCCCGTGTTAGGAAAGGAGACTTAATATGTAAAATAGACGACGTATTTTATTTTTAAATACATGCTCTTTTTATTAAGCCTTTTTCTAATAGAAAAAGGCTTATATTTTTTTAAGATAGATATCGCAAATAAAGAATTGTGTTGGGGAGAAAATTTTAACAAAAGTACAGGGGGTTTTAAAAATGACAAAGGAATCCGGTGGAATACTTTGCGAAACAGTGGAACAGGTAAAAACTATACTAGGTGAAGAAATAAACGATATAACGGTTGAGCGTGCAGTGATAGGTTTGTTTTTTACAGGTGTTAAACTCAGCAACGGGGAAGGCGGTATCTGTTTTACGCCTATTAAAGATATACCCCAGGCGGTTTGTTGTCCAAGCTCCGCAAAAGAAATGCCTCTTTCGGGTAAAATAGTGGGCAAAAAAGCGGAATACTTTGTTGAAGGTATGTTTAAAGGAGGTGCTTTAAAAAAGGCCTTAGGTATAGCGGTTCTAAATGCATTGTCCGCGACCTGTTGGAATCAAAAAGGTTATGATAAAAATTATAAAATAACATATGATGCGGATCCGGTAGATGAAAATGTAATAATATCACAGGATAAAATAGTAACAGTTGTGGGTGCCCTGGTACCTTATATTAAGATGTTAAAGCAAAACAAAAAGAAATTTTTCATATTGGAGCTGGATCCGAAGGCATTAAAAGAAGATGAATTGGATTATTTCATGCCTGTAGATAAAGCCCATGAGGCGTTAGGTCAATCTGATTTAATAATCATTACAGGAACCACAATAATCAACGATACATTAGAAGGGTTAGTATCTATGGCCAAGGAAGGCGCAGAGATTATAGTAGTAGGACCTACTGCAAGTATATTGCCGGATGCTTTTTTTAGAAGAGGGATAACAAAAATAGGCAGTGTTGCGGTGACAAAACCTGATGAGTTGTTAGATATATTGGCCGAAGCGGGTTCGGGGTATCATTTTTATGAAAAATCCGCAAGTAAGATAGTGATAGAAAAAAATGACGATGCAAAATAATATGAATAAAATAACCATAATAATGAATACGAGTAATTATTGATATTATTGAAACATAAAATT
>DASRMN010000104.1:0-6077 GCA_035647935.1 Clostridia bacterium
GGTTCATGGATATTATAAAAATAAAAAAGACATGTCAGTCCTGAAGAAAAATCTGGAGGAACTTGGAAATGAGGTAATATCAGTTGAGTTACCACTGACGTTCGAGGACATAACATATGCTACATCTGTGTTTGAGGAAACAGTTACTGAAATTATATGTGGCTTAAGAGAAGGCGAAAAAATTAATCTTGTGGGCCATAGCACAGGTGGAATAGTGATAAGACTTTTTTTGTCTGATACGAAATATATAGATAAAATATATAGATGTGTTTTAATAGCTGTTCCAAATAAGGGTAGTAAATTAGCGGATATAGCCTCAAAACTATTTCCTAAATCTATTAATGTTTTTAAAACGCTGAAATCCTTAAAATGTGAAAATGTGCGAAAATTACAGCTAGGAAATATAGATAGCGTTGAAATAGGAGCAGTAGCGGGAAGTAAGAGTAATTTGCTGTCGAATAGGTTGTTGAAAAGCGAAAATGATGGCAGGGTTGAGGTCAGCTCTGCAATATGTGGAGAATTAAAAGATTTTATTGTTCTTCCTTTTAATCATGGAAAAATTCATCACAAATTTGAGACAGCGGAGTTGGTTGATGCTTTTCTTGAACGAGGTAGTTTTGATTTGTAATTTTTGTAGGTATGTCGTGTGACAAAAGGGGACGTACCCAATTTGTCACATTTGTCATATGGATATTTGGGGAACAAAAGAAGATAAGTGACAAATTGGGTACGTCAGGCTGTGTGAAAAAGCACTTTTCTCGCTTTTTGTCATTCTGAGTGTAGCGAAGAATCTCGTTTTTAAGCCATTTGAGATCCTTCGCTTCGCTCAGGATGACATTTTTCACACAGTCTGACGTCCCCTTTTGTCACACAGGGGCGATCTTTGACCGCCCGCTTGTGGCACAAGAGGGCAGACAGAGTCGTCTGCCCCTACGGAACCGCCAAAGAATGTTTTTATGTTTTTGTAGGGGTGGACGACCCTGTCCACCCTCTATCAGTGCACATTTTCTGAACATGCTTAGGGACTAGGGGACGGCGAGTTCTTGTCCCATCAAATTCCATTTTGCCTATAGGCAGAGAATGGTGTGATGGGAAAAAACTCCCGTCCCCTTGTCCCGTGCCTTCCTTTAACAACCGTTAAACAATCGTTAAACCATTGTTAAACCATTGTTAATGACGCATTGATCAGATTTATACGACGCATATCTAGACATGACATATCTCGCCTGTATTATTGAAACAGATAATTTTCTAACACCTGTTTTTCAGCATTAAATCCATCTAGCCACAGATAATATTTCGCTATATCAATGAGGGCGTTCATTGGTACCAAACCTATGATTTCACTGTTTGTTATATTTGTATTATAGCGCTTTGCCTCCGTTTTGACCATTTCGAAAACCTCATGCAGGGCGGTCTTTTTGTAATTTGTCATATTTATTGATACCTGAGCTATATTTTGTTCCTCAAGCATAACCCCTATGGCTTTTACATGTTTTAGACCTCCGCTGCTCTCGCGGATGGTTCCGGCTATTTTGTTGGCAACGGTTATGTCCGATATATCTAGGTTGATGTTGAAAGCTATCAAGGGCATACGAGTACCTACGGCTACCACACCCGCTGTTGAATGAATTTTCGGGGCGCCGAAATCCGGAGCCCAATTAGGGTCCTGTAATTTTTTAGCCATTCCTTCAAACTGGCCTTTTCTTATAGTAGCCAGATTTTTTCTTTCAGGCTTGGTGGCGGAATCCTCATACAAGAATACGGGTATGGAGAGTTTATCCGCAATTTGCTTACCCAATTCTTGGGATAGTTTCACACATTCTTTAACAGTTATGTCTTTTATGGGGACAAGGGGAATAACATCGGTCGCGCCCATGCGTGGATGCCCCCCCGAATGTTTTGTCATATCTATTAATTTCGAAGCCATTTTGCAGGATGCGAAGGCGGCTTTTTTTACCGATTCGGGATCTCCTATAAAAGTAAAAACACTTCGATTATGGCTTTTGTCGCTGGAATAATCTAGGAGCTTGACACCCTTTACAGCTCTAATTGCATCTGCAATAGTTTCAACTATTTCTTCCCTACGTCCTTCACTAAAATTCGGAATACATTCTATAATTGCACTCAATTTATTTCCTCCTTATTTTAATTTCTTTAAAATGTTTGTTTTTATGATGGTCACAAGAACTTGTTCTTACTGACCATTCTGACCATTATCTACTGACCATTAGGGTTCCGCTGTTGATTGCATGGCTTTTAGACAACTCGTCCCCCTGTCCCACCTTCAAGTTAATTATACCCAAAATGGAAGGAGAAATATAGGTCATATGATAGAAGTACTTATAAATTGGGTATTTGTAACATAGTGCTTTATTTAATATACCTGTTATTGTATAATGCATGTAAGTCTAATAATATTCAGTTGGTCGGTTGGCCAGGGATCAGTTGGTCAGGCCTGGATGACACAAGAGGACAGTCCCTTTGTGTTGCGGTTATTAAAGGAAGGCACGGGACAAGGGGACGGGAGTTTTTTCCCATCACACTGCCTTCTGCTTATAGATAAAATGGAATTTGATGGGACAAAACTCCCGTCCCCTAGTCCCTAAGCCTATTCAGGAAATGCGCAATATTGCTTTTTAGTATGTGTAGGGGCGGTCTTTGACCGCCTGTTTATAGCTGCAACTCTACTTTACAGCATGTGGGGGCGAACCCATGTGTTCGCCCATTTATTATCCACGGGTCTACCCCTACCTTTGTACCGGCCAACTGACCCCTGACAATATTACACAACAGCAAACCCCAAAATTTACGCCTATTTTGTCAATCTCCTTATTGTTTTCAAAATCTCCTCTATTACATCAGTGTCCCCATGTTGTATTTGGTCTACAACACAATTTTTTATGTGGCTTTCTAAAAGTATGATCTGCACAGAATGGAGAGCTGCTCTGGAAGCCTCTATTTGATTGATAATGTCATCACAATATGTTTCCTCTTCAATCATATTTTTAATACCCCTTATTTGTCCTTCTATTCGGCTCAATCTGTCCACAATAGATTTCTGAGTTTTGATGGAAGCCTGTGTCGGTTTTTTATTTGTCCTTTTCCCACCGCAAATACCCTTCAAAGCATCACCTCCCACTTTTTCAAGTATAGCATACCCCTGTAGGGTATGTAAAGAACAAATATTTTAGTCTTGCATATACATACACAGGACCAAAATATTCTAGTGAGGTTATAGCATCTAATTTATTAATAACAGCCCAACAAACTAATTAAAGCGAATATTTGAATCATAAAGGGGAGTAGCCTACTGAAGGGTAGTTTACAAAAGATTCAAATATTCGCAGTGGCCCCAATTTAATCGAACATGCACCGGGGACGGTTCCTAGTGCATCCTACGCCTATTTTGCCAATCTCCCTATTGTTCCCAAAATTTCCTCTATTACGTCAGTATCCTCATGTTGTATTTAACCTACAACACAATTTCCCGGATGCAACAGGAACCATCCCCAGTGCATTTTTAAAAATCAACCACGGTTTCACTTATTATTCCGCCTGTTCTTATGTGGTTTCTTACCTTTAGCATCTTTTTATCCACTCTTTCCAAAATACCTATATGTTTTTTCTCTTTGTAGGAAGAATCTATAACTTTGCTTATGCCGCCGTTTTTTATAACAATCCTTTTATCTCCTATAAGCGCCAAAACCGGGTCATGTGTCGATATCAAAACTATTTTCTCTTTTTTGACCAATAATTCTATAGCATTTTTTCTGTCTATACCCGCATTTTCTATTTCGTCTATGAGTACTATGGGAGACAGGCTTAAAAGAGCAGTATCGGCTATCATAAGCGCCCTAGATTGCCCTCCGCTCAGCTGTGTAAGGGGGATGTCTTTATCAAATTTTTCCCCCGCTAAATTGTTCGCACATTCCATTATTTCTTCTACCGTTTCATCTATGTTATCTATCATTCTACTTTCAGCATGGAGTTTTATAAATTCTTCTACGGAAAGGTCCATTACAAAGTTCATATTTTGGGAAAGCTGTGCTACCAATTTGTTTTCTATAGCAAATCTCTCATCCATACTTGGTACTTCTCCGTTTAATAATATTTGTCTTTTAGTAGGGGTGTCTCCTTGGGCCAAACATTCTATATCACCGAGTAACCTGCTTTTTCCCGAACCGGTAGGTCCCACTATAGATACCACATTTCCTGTTTTTAATAGTAATTTTATGTTTTCAACATTTCCGGATTTATCCTGTCCGCCTATTATAGTTATGGATTCGACAGAATTACTAGACGTTTCTCTTAAACTTTCCATCTTTTCTATAAAAGATATGAATTTTTCTATCAGTTGTTCCCTGTTGAATCCCTTATCTTCCAACAATTCATCCTTCATGTTATGTGCGATTTCATTTATAGTCAATTTAATATTTATATCACCTATACCCAAGGATGTAAAAAAATCTTCTACATAAGGATATTTTTCCAACACATCCTCAAATTTAAACAAAACAATATTTTTCATTCACTTCATCCCGTTTCCTTTAGATTTTCATCTTTCTTATATTGCCCGTTTGATATTCATCGCCTATCCTAGTTTCACCTACGCAATATGAACAAACTGCAGACGGCATAGAAAATCTGAGTCTCTTATGTTGGAGGCTGCTAAATTCTTGTGCGTCTTTTAACCTAATAGCTAAATCATAAGAACCCTGCCCCGTTATTCCGTTTATAAAAATTATTGTTGCTTTGGGATTTGCCTGTTTAACTCCGAAGGCAAACACCTCTCTTTCTGCCTGCGATACTATATCACCCTTGGTTATTACAACTATATCTGCCAATTTCAGCATCGGCCCTATTTTTTTAGGCGTGTTTACTCCCGATAAATTGTCTATAACACATACGGAGAGAACATCTTTTATATGCGGAGAACATCTGTTGCAAAGTCCCGCACTTTCAACTATAAGCATATCCAGACCCTCATCTAGCCCCCATTGAACACAGTCCTCTATGTTGCTTATATAAAAGTGGTCCGGACAGAGATTGCCCGAAAGACCGACTTTTACTTTAACTCCTGCTTTTTCATAGGCTACATCATCATAGGTTGACAGGCTATCAAACTTTATAACACCTATATTCAAATTTTCTTTTTTTAGATTTTCTATGGTTTTTATTGCAACCGCAGTTTTTCCCGACGATGGCGGACCTGATATTGTAATTACCTTCACAGTATTTATGCTCCTCCTGAATTATTTATTGTTTTTAGGTTTTTTATCCCATATTTTATAAAATTCTTCTTTTAATTCTTCTGCCAATCTTAATAAATCCGTTGATTTTACATAATCCCATCCCAGCCATTTAATTTTAATATTTCCTGAAGCCTTGTTTTTCACATTTGAATTAAATGATATTCCGCCTATATCGGCACACATTTGGCCGTATTCATCCAACAAAAAATCTACTAAATATTTCAGTTCATCTATCTTATCCTTTTTTACAATAAAGGAAATAGGTATGATGCAGCCACCATCTTCAGGGATTATTACTGATGTTTTTTTCCTATCACGTAATTCGGAAAAATTTAACGGGATTGTGTGTATAGCCCCGGTTTGGTCACTATTGCTCCCCGCTATTTTGGCCATTTTAGCACCATGACAGGAAAATTTTACATTGTCCGCAAACTTCCTCATCCCATCCATTCCAAATTCTTTATACAGATAATATAAAAGGTATTCAAATACCTCCCCGGTTCCTCTGCCGAAACACACTATCTCGTCTTTATATATAGGTTTTAACAGGTCACCCCATGTTTTGGGCTTGGGCAAATCCCCCAATCTGTTTTCATCTATCAAAAAAACTATAGGCAGTGCCGCATTAAGAGTATAACTGTCATCCACTATGCCCATATTCTTATACTCATCGTTTACGTTGTGCAACACATTTTGGAAATTCCCTGTTTTAATAAATTTATCTATAAATCTTTTATCGTATATTTCATCAAACGACATGGACATTACTATATCCGGCAGTTCATCCACATTTTCTTGTTCCCAAAAGTTATCGTATTGATG
>DASRMN010000105.1:0-4895 GCA_035647935.1 Clostridia bacterium
TTGCTATCACTACTTAAAAAATAATTCGGATATTAAGATATCTATGATATATGAACATGACAAAATAATGGACAGTTTAATTCCTAAAGATAATTACAATAAAATAGAAGGTTTATTATTTTTACCCTGCCCCGATAAAGAACACAGGACAATCTATAAAATGTTAGAGAAATATATTGATAAGAACAATTTTCAGGAAATAAACGATATTCAATGTTGTGGTGCGGGGGGTTGTGCGTTCATAAGGGAAAAAGAATTGACTAAAAGCTTACAGGACGGGTTTAAAAAGTATGATAAAAAAATATATGCTTACTGTGCCACCTGCTGTGGTATGATAACAAAATCAAACCCAAATGTTGAGCACATCCTATGCAAACTGCTCGATACAGATGAGAAAATATCCGCAGGAATCAATACAGTAAAAAACAGGGCATTATTTTCTATTAAAAAATGGGGGTGATACCATGGATAAAAAAATAATAATAGATTGTGATAATACTTTTTCCATAGATGATTGTGATATAGATGACGGTCTTGCAATCATATATACTTTAGCCCAGGAAAACACAGAAGTTTTGGGGATAAATACAACGTTTGGAAATAATGAATTAAAAATTGTATATTCAAATACAATCTCTTTTATGAAAGACATTGGATATTCACACATTCCGGTTTATAAAGGTTCGGAGGGTTCCTATAGGAATAATGAAGCCGCAAAATTTTTGGTAGAGATGGCGGATAAATATAATGGGGAACTATCTATATTGGCAACAGGATCCTTAACAAATTTATATCATGCTTGGCAGATAGACAATGCCTTCTATGAAAAAATAAAGGATATCTCATTAATGGGTGGAGTAACTGAACCGTTAATAATAAATAATAAAATTTTAAATGAGCTGAATTTTTCTTGCAATCATAAGGCAGCCCTAAATGTATTGGAACACGGCAAATCTATTATTATAGCTACGGGAAATACCTGTTTAGACGGATTTTTTACCAAAGAAAGATTTAATCAACTGAAAGAAGGAAATGATTTTGAAAAATGGTTATATCAAAGTTCTATATATTGGTTTGATAGAGAAAAAAATTCTTTTGGAAATGATGGAATATATATTTGGGATATAGTAGCGGCGGCAGCTCTTTTAAATCCATATCTATTTATGGAAAACATTTTATATATTACCCCGGATAAGGAAGGGATAAAAAAGGGCTTGCTATTTGGAACAGGAAATATGAAAAAAGTTATCATACCAAAAATAAAAAATAAGAATGAATATATAGAGCATGTATATGAACAATTTAAGATTTTTGGAGAAAATACCAATACAAATGGGGTTATAAGGTTATGAACAGGCCTGTTTTTCAGGTATGAAAATGAGCTTATCCTTGTCTAATTCTATATTAACCCTATCCCCTTCTAAAATGGCCGTAAAATCCGGGACAATACTTTCTAACTTCAAATTGCTATTAGTAGTATTATTTAACTTTAGCAAATAACTATTTCCCTGATATATTTTTCCCTCTACTATATATTCGCCGTTTTTAAATTTATTTATCTTTATTGCCGAAGGCCTTATAAGGCATTTATACTTTCCATTTTCTCTATCTACATTGCTGCTGAATAGTTGACTGATAAATTTATTGTTTATTATTTTCCCATGAACATATGTACCTTTTGAAAAATAATCAGCTACTGTGGTATTTATCGGATTTTGAAATATATTCTCCGGCGTATCATATTGTTCTATTTGACCGTTATGCATAAAAGCTATCCTGTCGGACATTGTAAGCGCCTCTTCTTGGTCATGGGTTACGAGTATGGTAGTTATCCTATACTCCCTCTGCAGCTCCATGACCAATTCTTGCATATCCTTTCTTAAATTGATATCAAGGCTGGAAAAAGATTCGTCCAAAAGTAATACCACCGGTTTAGCGGCAAGGGCACGAGCCAAGGCGACTCTTTGTATCTGACCGCCCGACATTTTGTTCACATGTTTGTTTTCATAGCCTTCTAATTTAACTTTTCCAAGCAGATTTATCGCTTCTTTCCTGCGTTCATTTTTATCAATACCGAGCATTTTTAAAGGAAAGCTTATATTTTCCGCAACTGTCATATGAGGAAACAGCCTAAGGTCTTGAAAAACAATAACGGTTCTTCTTTTATGGGCAGGTGTTTTATCTATTATATTTCCGCCTAATACAACAGAGCCCTCATCTTGATTTATAAGGCCTGCTATTGTTTTTAACAAGGTACTCTTCCCGCATCCGGAAGCACCTAAAAGTGATATGAATTCTCCATTTTCAACCTTTAAGTTTATAGACCTCAATATTTTTTTATCGGACAGTGTAACAGATATATTTCTCAGTTCCAGTTCCATTTATATTTTCCCCCATCATTTTGATATGGCAATTTTTTTGTAACTCTGTCTGTCATTATAAGAACCAAAAGCGTAGACATCATAAATATTAAAGCATAAGCCGAGCCCAGAGCACGATCCCCTTTTGCTATGAATGGCACCATAAGCATACTGAAGGTTTTAACTTTTCCCCCACCTATCAACAGGGTAATGAAATATTGGCTGGATGAAATGATATAAGCCATACCGATGCTTGTCTTTATTCCCGGCATAAGCAGTGGCAGAGTGATATAAATAAACGATTTGAAGGGCGATGCCCCTAAAACATAGGCCTGCATTTCCAATCTCCCCCCTATAGATTGTGTTAAATCCCTCATAATGCTTACGGAATAAGGTAAAGTATATATGAGATGAACTATTATTACTCCTAATACGGTATCGGCAAGTGACATATGTATAAACACTATATGTATCCCCATGGCAAATACGGTCCCGGGAACCAGATTTGGCGCAATACTCAGAAGGGCTATTAATTCTTTTCCCACAAAATCATATAGGGTTAATGCCCGGGCAGTCATAGTGCCTATTATAACTGATAAAATCGCCACAGACAAAGATAATAACATACTTGAAAATAAGGTTTGAAATAACCTCACATGGGGTGCAAAAACCTCCTTAATTGCCCTAAATGAATAGGTCTTTGGTAATAGATTTGGCCAAGGCCATCTGCCGGTAAAAGTCCACAGAAGAAGAATTACTATAGGTACCGATATTATAAACAAACTGATATATAGGAAAATATTTAATGGTCTATTCGATTTAAAATTCTTCATGGATATCACCTGTTATTTTATTTTTTTTAGTTATTAAATAGTATATTCCTGCCATAATCCAAGTCGCTGCTAATATTAACCCATTCATAGCCATGGCATAAGGCCTATGGCGCAAATCAGGATGAACGTATTCAATATGAGCCTGTACAGGTAATGCTTTGGGGACAGTTGCCCCCAATAAAAACGGTAGATCATAAGCCCCAAAAGAAAATGTTAAAATAATCAGAAAGGCTTTTCTTATGGCAGGCATACTCAGGGGTAAAATTATATAAAAAAAAGTCTTAAGTTTAGATGCGCCCAAGTTTTCCGAGGCCTCACCCAAAGTTTTATTTATACCGGACATCAAGGCTAAGCTAAAGTATGCAACAAAAGGTACTTCCTTCCATACATAGCTTAGGATAATACCAAGGTTATTTTTTGTATATAACAATAACGGAAAGTCCCCCTGTGCGTTTATTAATCCTAATTTGTAGCAAACTCTGGCAAGCAAACCGTTTTGTGAGAGTATACTTATTGAAAATAATGCTACTATAGTATGAGGTATAATTATTGCCAGTTTGATCACCTGCAGTATCCTGCCTTCCGTATGCCCTGTGTATACCAGTGCGGTTGTAAGTATGGTGCCTAAGGCCATTGCTAAAACTGAAGATATAATAGATATCTGCAAACTTACCTTCAGGGAATCAAGAAAAGTAGGATCAGCAAGTATTTCTTTATAATAGTTTAAGGTTACATCGTTCAAATTAAAAGCCGGAATATATCCAAAACCTTGAACTATTCCGTTTATAACCCCAAACATAAAAATAACACCCAATAATACTATGGGCATCATAAGCATATAGGGTGTTTTTTTATTCATCACTTTTCACTCCCAACAATTAAAAACTTTTTGTAATTATTTGCCAACCACTTCTTCCAACCAAATTTCTTCCACTATAGGAACGATATTGGCAGGCATCTCCGGTAAACGCTTGTCAAGAAGTTCATCCTGTGGCAGGACTCCCTCGCCCATATCGACATTGTCAAACCTGGCCTTCTCTTCATCGGTCAATTTGTCATAAGAAACTATCGGCAATGTTCTCAGCTCCTCGAATTGAGTGGCTTGTATTTCAGCTGAAATAATCGCATTGATTGCCACCATAGCAGCAGCCTTGTTAGGTGAATTTTTGGCTATGGCTATATAATTGGTATTACCCACAGTACCCTTATCAAAAATAAATGTTCGCACAGTATCGCTATATATACCCTTTTCCTTGCCTACGGCTACTGAGTAAGATTCATAACCCATGGTCATCACCAACTCGCCGTCTTCAAACATATTATCAACTTCCCCCGAAGTGGCAGGAAAAGTTTTACCTTGATTCCATAAGTATTTATTAAGCTCCCTTAAATATTCTAAGGCAGGTTCTATCGCTTTCTTGACTACCTCTTTATCTGCTTCCATATCGGAAAATTGTTCATGTCCAACTATGTCATAGATCAATGTTCTTACAAAAGCGCTCCCTGTAAAATCAGGTAATGCGGGATAGGTCACCCTACCTTCGTATTTTTTGCAATATTCCATAAGTTCACCGGTATTTCTTGGTGTCTCCCCGGTTATGGCGCTGTCGTTAATAAATACCATTTGCGCCCTGCCGTAAGGTGCTTCATAACCTTCTATCGGAAATCCAAAGTCATATCTTACTTCCACGTCCCTACTGTC
>DASRMN010000106.1:0-12811 GCA_035647935.1 Clostridia bacterium
GATAAATATATTAAACCGGTATACAGAGTGAGTAAAAAGTCACTGTTCATAAAAATATACAAGTGCTACCTTTATTAAGTGAGGATTAAAATAGATATTTCAGAAAGAAAATTTAAATATTTTCTAAATAATCTATTGATAAATATAAAAATAAGAAGGCAAGTATTGAAAAATACTACTTGATTTAAAGAGGAGGAGATATCATGAAACTGGAGGTATATACAGATCTAGAGAAAAGCATGGGTAAGGCGATCGACTCACTTAGAGGAGATTTTGCAAGCATCAGAGCAGGGCGTGCAAATCCGGCAATGCTGGACAGGATTAATGTTGATTACTACGGGACACCTACACCGATTAAACAAATAGCTTCCATAACGGCTCCGGAGCCAAGACTTATTACAATCCAGTCCTATGACCCATCGGCCATAAAAGATATAGAAAAATCAATTCTGAAGTCAGATTTAGGTGTTAATCCTTCTAATGACGGAAAAATTATCAGAATTGTTATTCCACAACTGACAGAAGAAAGAAGAAAGGACCTTACAAAGGTAGTCAGAAAAACAGCGGAAGAGAGTAAGGTAATCATAAGGAATGAAAGGCGTACCGCGAACGATAAATTAAAGAAGATGGAAAAAAACAGTGATCTCACTGAAGATCAGCTAAGGGTTGCATTTGATGAAGTACAAAAAATAACGGACAAATTTACAAAAACTATAGATGATATGACTAAACAGAAAGAAGAGGACATCATGGAGGTATAAAATGCCGGATGTTGTGGGATATAAACTTGAAAAAGCTCTGCATATATTGAAGGGGCATGGTTTTGAAATCGTAATAAAGGAAACTTTCGGTAGAAAAAACATGAAAACCGATGAAGCAAGGGTGGTAAGACAGAAAGTATATAAAAATAATATATTACAGTTAGTAATAGCATATTTTTAAGCCCCCATATGGGGGTTTAAAAATGACTGGGGTGAGGATAATGTTTAAAGGTTTATGGAATAATTCCAAAAAAACCGGAGTACCTTCTAATATTAACATGAACTCCATACCTGAACACATAGCAATTATAATGGATGGAAATGGCAGATGGGCCGCGAAACGTATGCTTCCAAGAAATATGGGGCATAGGGCAGGCGTAGAAGCTTTAAGGGATGTAATAAGAACTGCTTCTAATATCGGGGTAAAATACCTAACCCTTTATGCCTTTTCCACGGAAAATTGGAAAAGGCCCGATTCTGAAATATCTATGTTAATGAAACTTTTAATTGAGTATTTGAGAAAAGAGGTAGAGGAATTACATCACAATAGTGTAAAAATTCAGGCAATAGGAAATGTGAAACAACTACCGAATGAAGTAGTTATGGAAATAAACAGAGCCACAACCAAAACAAGGCTTAATAACGGCCTTCATGTTAACATAGCTTTGAACTATGGTGGGCGTTCGGAGATACTCAATGTTATAAGACAAATTGGTAGAGAGATTAAGGATGGCAAAATGCGGGTAGATGAAATAGACGAGGAACTGGTAGAAACCTTGCTTTATACCGCTAATATGCCTGATCCGGAATTATTGATCAGAACGAGTGGAGAAATTAGGTTGAGCAATTTTTTATTATGGCAATGTGCATATTCGGAATTTTGGTTTACAGACATATATTGGCCGGATTTTAAAGGGGAACACTTGCTTGAGGCCATATCGGACTATCAAAACCGTCAAAGAAAATTTGGTGGGCTACAGGGGTGATGGAGTGCTTAAAAGAATTATTTCCGCAATTATCGGATTACCATTTTTATTAGCTATAATTGTTGTCGGAAAAACACCGTTATTCATTGCACTTTTAATAATTTCTTTAATTGCCTTATGGGAATTTTATAATGCATGTAAAGACAAGTTTGCACCCATAGAAACAGTAGGATACATGGGATCGATTGTTATATTAACACTGGCAAATTTTACATTCCGATCCTCCTATGCCTCTATGCTATTTTTTATATTGATAATCGTTTTAAACATTGTAAAATTGACACATAATAATAAATACAGCTTTGTAGACATCAGTATCACACTATACAGTTTAGCCTACATCCCATTTCTATTGAGCTATATCCTGCTTATTCCCAAGCAACCAAACAATATTGTTATATGGCTCGTATTTATTACTGCTTGGGGTACCGATACATTTGCATACTTTTCCGGTTATTTTTTCGGTAGAAAAAAATTGTGTCCGTTTATCAGTCCTAAAAAAACCGTTGAAGGAGCTATAGGCGGTATTTTGGGGAGCATGGTTATTTCATTGATTTTCGGGTACTTCTTTTTACAGAAACACTTATACGCTGTCGTTTTTATCGGTGTTCTGGGCAGCATGGCAGCCCAAGTTGGGGACCTAAGTGCTTCCTTAGTTAAAAGGCATATCGGTATTAAGGATTTTGGAAATATAATGCCCGGACATGGCGGGGTCCTAGACCGTTTTGATAGTATACTATTTACGGCTCCGATTGTATATTATATTTTAATATTTGTGATTAATAGATGATAGATGGTTTTATAGTTTTTGTTGAAAACACGGGGTGATGGTTTGAAAAAAATTAGCATATTAGGTTCCACCGGATCCATTGGGATTCAGGCTCTGGATGTTGTCAGGATGCATAGGGAGAGATTTAAGATAGTAGGATTGGCGGCACTGAAAAATATTAATAGGCTGGAGGAACAGATAGAAGAGTTTAACCCTGAAGTTGTAGCGGTTTTTAAAAAAGAGAAAGCGGAAATTCTGGCTGATAGGATAGGTAAAAAGATTAAAATTGTTTCAGGCATAGGGGGGCTGCTCAAAGTTGCTACACTTGCAACGGCGGATATAATTATAGTGTCGGTAGTAGGCAGCATAGGACTACTCCCCACATTAGAGGCCATTAGATGCAGAAAAACTATAGCCTTGGCTAATAAGGAAGCATTAGTTGTAGCGGGCGAGCTGATTATGGGAGAGGCCGAAAAATATGGTGCTGAAATAATCCCTATCGACAGTGAACATTCCGCTGTTTTCCAGTGTTTACAAGGCCAAGATGTAAAAAGTATATCCAGAATTATTTTGACAGCTTCGGGAGGTCCCTTCAGGAATTGGACCAGAGATAAAATAGAAAAAGCCAAGGCAAAGGATGCTTTAAAACATCCGACATGGGATATGGGCAAGAAAATAACCATTGATTCATCAACTCTAATGAATAAAGGGCTGGAAGTGATCGAGGCCAAATGGTTATTTAGTGTAGAGTTGGGTAAAATAGATGTTGTGGTGCATCCCCAAAGTGTTGTTCATTCAATGGTAGAATACAGGGATAACTCAATTATTAGCCAGATGGGAATCCCTGACATGAGGATACCCATACAATACGCACTATCCTACCCGAAACGAATAAAAAGCAGTGTGGAAAAAATTAATTTCAACGAATTGGGACAATTAACCTTTATGTTGCCTGATACGGAAAAATTTCCATGCCTGCTCTTAGCCTATGAAGCCCTAAAAACGGGAAAGACGATGCCATGTGTTTTAAACGGAGCAAATGAAATATTGGTTGAATATTATTTGCAGGACAGAATTGGATTTTATGACATTCCAAAGTTTATTGAGAAAGCAATGGTAAAACACGAACCATTTATATATAGGACTGTAGATGAAATACTGGAAGTGGATAAGTGGGTTAAAAATTGGGTCAAAAATGAAATAAAATAGGAAGGTGCTATTATGACTACTGCACTTGTAGCAATTATTGTTTTTGGATTGTTAGTACTAGTCCATGAGTCGGGTCATTTTGTGGCGGCAAAATTAGCAGGGATTAAAATCCATGAATTTGCCATAGGTATGGGCCCTAAACTGTTGCAAACGAAAAAAGGTGAAACAGCATATTCAATCCGTGCGTTACCTTTGGGTGGATATGTAAGGATGGAAGGGGAAGATGAAGAATCTGATGACCCAAGGAGTTTTAACAGCAGACCGGTACTAGCCCGCATTGCCGTTATTTTTGCCGGCCCCTTTATGAATTTTATTTTAGCAATAGGTTTGTTCTCGATTATTTTTTATTTTATAGGGGCACCTACCACAAGAATAAGTAAGGTCATGCCCCAATCCCCTGCACTGCATGCCGGAATACAGGGTGGGGATGTAATTCATTCTATTAATGGGGAAAGAATGGATACTTGGCAAAACATTATAGATGCAATCGGTAATTCGGAGGGGGAGCCTATAGATATTACTATTATTAGAAATGGCAATAGAATAGAAAAAACTGTGAAACCGACCGGGGATACAGAAACAAATCGAATGACAATAGGCATTATGACTACTATGAAAAGGTCTATAGTTGCGTCAATAAGAAATGGGATTATGGTAATAAAGTCCATAACAGTCGATATATTATTTTTTTTAAAGGGGTTGATTACCGGGAAACCCGGTGTTGTAGGAGAGGTCATGGGGCCTGTAGGAATTTTAAACTTGGTAGGCCAGGTAGCAAAAACAGGATGGCTGGACGTATTGAACCTGACCGCTGTTTTGAGCGTAAATTTAGGTTTAATAAATTTGCTGCCGATCCCCGCACTGGACGGAAGTAAGATTATATTTTTACTGGCCGAGGTTCTGAGAGGAAAACCCATAGACCCGGAAAAAGAAGGCATAATACATTTAATAGGATTTGGTATTTTAATAACACTGATGCTATTTATAACTTATAAAGATATATTAAGTTTTTTTAGTTAGCCGGGTGTAGGGATGAATAATATGGGTAATAATATGTTTTCATATAAACATGCATTTATTACCATGGAAGGTGAACAGATGAGAAGAAAGACAAAAGTTGTAAAATGCGGGGATGTGTATATAGGAGGGGACAACCCGATTACGGTTCAGTCCATGACCACCATGAGCCCGGAGGATTCTGTAAGTACAATAAAGGAAATTGAAAGACTGGAAAATATAGGATGTGATATAGTTAGAATTGCTATACCGAACATAGAAGCCGCAAAGTCTATAAATAAAATTAAACAACGGGTAAAAATACCGATTGTCGCCGATATTCACTTCGATTATAAATTGGCCCTGCAATCCATAAAAGAAGGGGTCGACGGATTGAGATTAAATCCCGGAAATATAGGTGAGGTCACAAGAGTAAGGGAGGTAGTAAAAGCGGCTAAGGAAAGAAACATACCCATAAGAATAGGAGTAAATGCGGGTTCACTTGAAAAATCCATATTAGATAGGTATGGACATCCCACAGCTGAGGGAATGGTTGAAAGTGCCCTGAGACATGTTGCTATATTGGAGGATCTGGATTTTAGGAACATTGTAATATCACTAAAGGCCAGTGATGTCAAACTTACCGTGGATGCTTACAAATTAATGGCTAAGAAAGTTGATTATCCCTTTCATTTGGGAATTACAGAAGCGGGCACAGTATGGGCCGGTACAATAAAATCATCTGCCGGCATAGGGGCCCTGTTACTTATGGGAATAGGTGATACCATTCGTGTTTCATTAACCGGCGATCCGGCAGAGGAGATCAAGGTGGGGAAACAGCTTTTAAGGTCTTTAGGTATAATTCAAAATGAAATAACAATAATATCCTGTCCCACCTGTGGAAGATGTAATATAGATCTGATACGTATTGCCAACCAAGTGGAAGAAAGATTGGGCAAATTGAAAAAGCCCATTAAAATTGCTATTATGGGCTGTGCTGTCAATGGGCCGGGGGAAGCAAGGGACGCAGACATTGGTATAGCCGGGGGTATCGGTTCGGCGCTTCTGTTTAAAAAGGGGCAAATTATAAAAAAAATAAGAGAAGAAGAAATTTTGGAGGTACTGGAGGAGGAAATCGAAAAGATGTATTAGGGGGTAGAAATTATATGAAGGTTACTGCTGTTATACCTGCCTATAATGAAGAAAGTCGAATTGAAAAAGTTATCATTCCTATTCTTGAAACCGATATAATATCAAATATAATTGTTGTTGATGACGGTTCACAGGATTCAACCTCAAACATTGTATCAAATTATAACGTTGACCTAGTAAGAATATCCAGGAACAAGGGAAAAGCCGAAGCAATAAAAAAGGGTATAAAATGTTGTGAAGGCGAAAGTGATATTATAGTTTTACTGGATGCGGACTTAGTAGGTTTAACTCCAAGTCACATAAAGGCGCTCGTTTTACCGGTACTTGAAAAAGGTGTTGATATGACAATAGGGATTTTTAAATCCGGAAGATATATTACAGATCTGGCACAATCGATTGCCCCAAATCTATCGGGACAGAGAGCAATAAAATCAAGCGTTGCTTATGAAATTGTGGATATGGATGTAGAGGGATACTGTATAGAGGCGGCGTTTTCCCAGTTAGTAAAAAAGCGCAATCTCAATGTAGAAAATGTTACATTGAAAAATGTGACTCACGTAATTAAGGAAGAAAAGGTTGGATTTATAAAAGGAATTTCTTGGAGACTACAAATGTACAGGGATATAGTCAGATATCTGATACATTAAACAAAGAAAGAGGGGTTTTATGGCTTGTTGTGAGGGTATTGGCCTTAATTATGTTTTAAATAGCTTCGGGTTGGCTGAAAACCCGTCTTATGAATCCTGTTATATAAAAAAGGTTCAATATTTTAAACGGAGCAGAAAATTGTTGTTAAGGATAATGGGGAAACAAATACTTGAATATGGACAAATAAAAGGTTCCTTACATCAGTTGAGAAAGTCAATAGAAGGGAATTCACAAATTGATGTAGAAATTTGTTTTTTTTACGACATAAAATATAAATCACCGGAAGAATTAATCAGTATGAATTGGGGAAATCTGCTATATATTTTACAAGAAAACGTGTCCTCATTTAATGTCACTAACGATCCTGTTAGCAGGCATATCATGGATTTTGATTTAAGACTTATTTTTGAATCCGACACAATTGCCGGAAAAATGAAAGAAAAAAAGGTGGAAGCACAAATAGAAGGGTACTTTTTAGAACAGTTCAATACAACCATCAATTGCGAAATTTATATGAACAATCGGGGGTCTGATTCAGGGAAACATGAACCAATTGAGAAAAGGTGTTCACCCACGCCCGTTTTATTCGGCAGGAAATTTTCCGGAAAAACTGAAAAAATTGCGGATATTGGGCTTGGTTCAGACAGTGTTATTATTGAAGGAGAAATATTTAGCATTGAAATAAAGGAACTAAAAAATGGTAGGGAACTCGCAATTTTAGGTATTACGGATTATGCAAACTCAATAATAGCAAAAATTTTCGAAAGAAAAAATCAAACAATTAAATTTGAGAAAATGTTTACCGAGGGAATGGCAATTAGAGCTCGGGGAAACGTTAAATATGATAAGTTTATTAAGGAAAATGTTATTATGTTAACTGATGTTACAAAAATAGACAGGGCAGAAAGAAACGATTTACATCATGAAAAAAGGATTGAGTTACATCTGCATACACAAATGTCTGCTATGGACGGTGTATCTTCTATAAGTGATTTTGTAGAGCAGGCGTCAAAATGGGGACATAAGGCTATAGCTTTAACCGATCATGGTGTTGTACAAGCATTTCCGGAGGCTATGGATGCCGGTAAGAAATATGGAATTAAAATACTATATGGTGTGGAAGGTTACTTTGTAAATGACAGAGTAAAAATTGTGGAGGGAAGCAGTACTTATCAGTTTGATGAAGAATTTGTGGTTTTTGATATAGAAACCACCGGATTATCAAGTAAAAATGATAAAATTACGGAAATAGGTGCAGTTAAGATAAAAAACGGTAGAATTACCGGCAGTTATTCCAGTTTAATAAATCCGGAAATAGAAATACCGGCGAAAATTACGAAATTAACCGGTATTACTGATGATATGGTGAGAGACAAACCAACTGTGGAAACTGTCTTACCGGAATTTTTAAAATTTATAGGGGACAGGCCTGTAGTTGCACACAATGCGGGTTTCGATGTAGCATTTATTAGAGAAAATATGAAAAGAATTGATGGCATTTTTACAAACACAATAATTGATACCTTAAATTTATCACGTGCACTTTTGCCGAATCTCAAGAGGCATAGATTAAATATTGTTGCAAAAGAACTAAAAGTCCCCTTGCTGGAACACCATAGGGCAGTGGATGATTCTAGGGCCACGGCTAAAATATTTGTTGAACTCATAGAAATTATGAAATCAAAGAATATATCCTCACTAAAGGATATCAACAATCAATTAGGTGCGAAAATTGATTTCAAAAAATTAAATACTTACCATATTGTTATTTTAGCAAAAAACCAAATAGGCCTGGAAAATTTATATAAAATTGTATCCGAGTCGCATTTAAACTATTTTTATAAAAAACCTAGGCTTATATTAGGCACAGCCTGCGAAGCGGGCGAGTTATTTCAAGGTATTTTATCGAATAAACCTATTGGACAAATAGAACATATTGCTAATTATTATGATTATTTAGAAATACAGCCGACTGCTAACAATATGTTTTTAACAGAAAGAGGTATGGTTAAAGACGAAAATGAGTTAAAGGAGATCAACAAAAATATAGTAGAACTGGGCAACAAACTAAAAAAACCGGTTGTAGCTACCGGAGATGTCCACTTTCTAAATCCTGAGGACAGTATTTTTAGGCAAATATTAATGACGGGGCAAGGTTTCGAAAATATTGGTGGTCAGATTTCACTATATTTCAAGACGACTGATGAGATGCTTGAGGAATTTTCATATTTGGGAGCGGAAAAATCTGTTGAGGTGGTTATACAAAATCCGGACAAGATATGTAGTGAAATTGAGAATTTGATGCCAATCCCTGACGGGACATTTTCACCAAAAATAGAAGGTTCGGAAGAGGAACTAAAAAAAATGTGTTACAATAAAGCCAAAAAAATTTATGGTGAGGATATGCCGACAATTGTTAAGGGTCGATTGGACAAAGAGCTGAACTCTATAGTTAATAATGGATACGCTGTTATGTATGTTATTGCTCATAAATTGGTTGCTAAATCTTTGAGTGACGGATATCTGGTGGGCTCCCGGGGGTCTGTAGGTTCTTCCCTTGCCGCCACCATGAGTGAAATAACCGAAGTAAATCCTCTGCCACCCCATTATGTATGTCCAAAATGTAAATATTCCGATTTTATATCAGACGGTTCCTATGGCGCAGGTGTCGATTTGCCGGATAAGAGCTGTCCTGTATGCAATGAAATGCTTATCAAGGATGGACATGACATACCGTTTGAAGTGTTTCTCGGTTTTGAGGGTGATAAAGAACCGGACATAGATTTGAATTTTGCAAGCGAATACCAGAGTGAAGCTCATAAATACATAGAAAAACTTTTTGGGGAGGGCAAAGTATTTCGTGCCGGGACTATAGGAACTATAGGAAGTAAAACAGCCTACGGTTTTGTACGTAAATACATTGAGGAAAAGCAGTTGCATTATAACACAGCCGAAATAAACAGGTTAACCGGTGGGTGTATGGGAGTAAAAAGGACTTCAGGCCAACACCCGGGCGGCATTATAATTGTGCCTGCCGATTATGATATACATAAATTTACCCCTATTCAATATCCCGCTAATGATTCAAAATCAGGGGTAATAACAACCCACTTTGACTATGACTCCATAAGCGGAAGACTTTTAAAATTAGATATATTAGGCCATGATGTGCCTACCATTATAAAAATGCTTGAGGATTTAACAAACATCGGTGTTCAGGATATACCCTTAAACAACGAGGAAACAATGGATATATTTACCGGTACGAAATCCCTAGGGATATGTGCTGACGAAATAGATTGTGAGGTTGGAACCTTGGGGATACCGGAGTTTGGTACTAAATTTGTTCGACAGATATTGATTGATACTCACCCCGAGACCTTTGCGGAACTGGTTCGTATAAGTGGATTGTCACATGGTACGGATGTATGGATTAACAACGCCCAGGATTTAGTCAGGAATAATGTTGCAGGTTTAAAGGATGTTATTTCTACTAGGGATGATATTATGAATTATTTAATTTCAAAGGAGCTTTCCCCTAAGACATCTTTTATAATTATGGAAAACATAAGAAGGGGAAAAGGACTAACCTTAGGGCACGAACAAGAAATGAAGGAACATAATGTGCCCCAATGGTACATAGATTCCTGTAACAAAATCAAATATATGTTTCCAAAGGCTCATGCAACGGCATATGTCATGATGTCTTTTAGAATAGCGTATTTTAAGGTGCATTACCCCGAAGCATTTTATGCCGCTTATTTTACAACAAAGGTAGAAGATTTTGATGCTGATTTTATAATAAGGGGCAAAGAGGCTATTCGGACCAAAATTAAAGAGCTGAGATCAATGGGAAATGACGCTACGGCCAAAGAAAAAAATCATCTTGCCGTGCTGGAGGTAGCGTTGGAGGCATATTGTAGGGGGGTTGAGGTATTACCCGTTGATTTATATAATTCAGATACAGACAGGTTTATGATAGCTGAAGGGAAATTGTTGCCACCCCTAAGGGGTTTACAGGGTATAGGCCAAAACGCTGTAAAAGGTATAGCCGAAGCTAGGCAGCAAGGAGAATTTATATCGTTGGAAGACCTAAGAAACAGGACAAAGGTTTCAAAAACTGTTATAGAAACATTGATCGCTCATGGCTGTGTAAAGGGATTGCCTGAAACCAATCAACTTTCACTGTTTTCGCTTGCATGATTTTGCCATGTATGTTATACTATGTTGAATGGCATAGGATTCTTTAAAAGAGTGGGAGTTTCCCACTCTTTCTATTATATACTATAGTTAGTAGTACATAACAGAAAGGGCAATAAAAGCTATAGATAGAGAACATGACAAAATTTGATGTTGGAGGTATATAATGGCAAAAAATCGTGTTGAAAAAATTACGGAAGAATTAGCAATTCCGATTATAGAAAATGAAAAGTTTGAATTGGTGGATATAGAATATAAAAAGGAAGGCCCCAACTGGTTTCTTAGGTTGTATATAGATAAACCCGGAGGAATTACATTGGATGATTGCCAAAAAATAAGTGAACAATTAGGTAAAAAGCTTGATGAGGGAGACCCTATAAAAGGAAATTATTTTTTACAAGTATCATCACCGGGACTCGACAGACCATTAAAAAATGAAAAAGATTTTATAAGGTGTAGGGGTAGAATAGTTGAGGTTAAACTATATAAAGCATTAGACGGGAACAAGGTTATAGAGGGTGAGCTTGTTGGGTTAGAGAACAACGTGATTAAACTCAATGTTGCTAATGTTGGACTGGTGGAGTTGCCGAGAGAAAAGGTTGCACTGACGAGATTAGCCATCAAATTTTAGGGAGGTTTATGAGATGAATGTTGAGTTTACAAAGGCTCTTGAACAAATAGAAAAGGACAAAGGCATTTCAAAAGATACTTTAATAGAAGCTGTGGAGGCAGCTTTAATTTCGAGTTATAAAAGAAACTTCGGTTCTGCTCAAAATGTAAGGGTTGAAATTAATCGAAATACGGGTGAGGTTAATGTATACAGCCACAAAACAATAACGGATGACGTAACGGATGATTTATTAGAAATCCATATAGAAGATGCAAAAAAACATAACATAAACTATAAAATAGGTGATGTTTTTGAAGGAAAGGTTACACCTCGAAATTTTGGAAGAATTGCTGCCCAGACAGCTAAACAGGTAGTTGTACAGAGAATTAGGGAGGCCGAACGGGGTATTGTATATGATGAATTTATTAACAGAGAATCGGAGCTCGTTACCGGGGAAGTCTCTAGGGTTTCAAGGGGCAGTGTCTATATTAGTTTAGGAAGGACCGAGGCCATTTTGGGGCCTAGTGAACAGATTCCCAATGAGGAATATAAGCATGGGGATAGATTAAAATGTTATATAGTGGAGGTTAAAAAGACAACTAAGGGACCACAAATACTATTGTCCAGAACACATCCCGGCTTGGTGAAACGTTTATTCGAATTTGAAGTGCCGGAAATTCATGACGGAATTGTAGAAATAAAAAGTATTTCAAGGGAAGCGGGTTCAAGGACTAAGATTGCGGTAGATTCTAGGGACTCAAATGTGGATTCTGTTGGCGCGTGTGTAGGACCGAAGGGGATAAGGGTACAAACTATTGTGGATGAGTTAAACGGTGAAAAGATTGATATAATTAAATATAGTGACGATCCGGAAAAATTTATAGCCAGCTCTTTGAGCCCTGCAAAAGTCATATCATGTGAGGTTAATCCCGAAGAAAAAACAGCAAGGGTAATTGTGCCGGATTATCAGCTTTCCCTAGCTATTGGAAAAGAAGGACAGAATGCAAGATTGGCTGCGAAACTAACAGGATGGAAAATCGATATAAAAAGTGAGAGTCAAATTGATAACTGATTGGGGTGAAAAAATGAAGGCTAACAAAAGAAAAGTACCTCTGAGAAAATGTCTTGGGTGCGGTGAAATGAGGCCCAAAAAAGAATTGTTGAGGGTGGTCCATAACTCACAAGGGGTCATAAGTGTGGATACTACCGGCAAGGCACATGGTAGGGGAGCGTATATTTGTAACTCCAAGCAGTGTTTAGAAAAGGCCAAAAAAGTAAAAGCATTTAACAAAGCGTTTAAATCTGATGTTCCCGAGGAAGTATATGAGGACCTTGTAAAGGAACTCATTGAAGAAGGACATGAAAATTAGAAAAATTCATGCGCAATGTTGTTATACAGGTCCCTAGATGGTAATGGGTTCTATTGAAAATATTTTACTTAAAAAATTAGCATAGTGTTTTTACAGCATCGCGGTAGTAC
>DASRMN010000107.1:0-2499 GCA_035647935.1 Clostridia bacterium
TGTCCACCCGCGGGCAGACAGAGTCGTCTGCCCCTACAAAAAACAATGTTTTCATTTATCGTGGTGTGGCTAGTACATGTAAATTCTGAGTGTAGCGAAGAATCTCGTTTTTAGGCCATTTGAGATCCTTCGCTTCGCTCAAGATGACATTTTTCACACAGTCTGCCGTTCCTACCTTATCTAGCATAAAGTACCTCAGGTGTAAATATATTGCTATTAGAAAATAATTTTACGTATGAGGGGTGAGATAATGCGCTTTTTGATAGTGAAAAAAAACCATATCTATGTTTTGGCGGTAATAATTGGTGTATTGATTATCGGAGGAATTATTTTATGGGTTAAATAAAAAATAGTCCTGCTACTAACCAATGTTAGCAGCGGGACTGCATTTTTAAAGCTATCAAATTATATCAAAACATATTTTCATTCATTTTTGTTGACTCGTATGTGAACAGACCTTTAAATACCCTCACCATTTTTATGTTTAATCGCATCGCCTGTTTTGGGATCAATCATCAGTATCCAGTAGCCGTAAGACTCTATATTAATCGGTACATTATTACACGGATGCCAATATACAAGATCTCTATCCAATTCAAAGGGTTGTTCCGAAAATAAATTTCTGCCTAATATACCATAGGCATAATGTTTAGCCTTGTTATTTTGATCATAGCAGATGCCGAATATATGGTGCTGATGTATATAAATTATTTGTAACATTCTTGAAACATGGTGATCTGCAGGGTCTTTCAGGCTATCTAAATACGAAATAAAAGGCATATATGCTCTATACATGGTATATGTACTATAGGGTATTTGCCACCAGGTATAGTTTTCCAATCCCTCCACAAATGGTTTCACCCTCGAAAAGTTCTTCAGAGAATTTTCTATATAAGCCTGCATTTGGGCTTCATATTCATCTTCTTCTGTTTCTACAGAATCTTTATCTTCCTGTCCAATTTCTTTCCCGGTTTTTTCCCTGATTTCTTCCTCGGTTTCCTTCCCGGTTTCTTCCTCGGTTTCTTCTACAGTCTCTTCCGTGATATCCTTTACGGCCTCTACTATAGGCTCCTCCGCAACCTCCTCTGTGGCTTCTTCTTTAGCTTCCTCTGTGATTTCTTTCATAGGTTCTTCTGCAGTTTCTTCAGCCTCTTCTGCTTCTTCTACAACTCCCTCAGGGGCTTTTTCTTCAATTTCTTTTATAGCCTTCTCTTTTGCTATACTTTCTACAATTTCAATCTCCTCTGCAGTTTCCTCCACAATTTCTTCTTGGATATCTTTCGCAATCTCCTGTTTAATTTCCTCTTCGGGCTCTTTTGCAATTTCCTTTATTGTGGGACGAAGAGGTCGCTTGGCTTTACCCTTGGCCATTTTTTTGTCCAGTGAAACATTCAGATGCTTCCCCAGCGCATATCGCCATACACCTGCACCGGGCCTTTTTTTGTCTATGTAGCCCACTAGGGGCACATATGTCTTATCCTTTTCACTTTTGTTAAGTGCAACCAATATCAGCACATCAAAATTATCTATTTGCTCCATAGAACCATTCACGTTTTCTGCATCAAATTCATAGGTTGCCTCCCCTTTTCCTTTCTCGTCTACTTCCATGGACCCGATTTCCACTATAACCGGCTCTCCGTCCGCCCTTGTGTTAATCAAGTACCACAGATATTTATTATCGTTACTACTGCTTTTCAGATTTTGACAATAGAAGGACAACAAACCTTGGCCATTTCTAATTTCAACCTTTGCATAGCCTTTTGTTTCTTCACCTACAAGAATACCGGAGTCTTTATCTTCAAGTTCCAGCATAATAAAATATCGTCTATACCGTCTCTTCACATTTTTACCTCCCTTTTAAACATATATATAATCAATATATGTAAGGGATGGGAAATAATTTACAAATTATTATGAATTTCCGCCAGATTATTAGCCAGAAGAACATATTCCTCGATGGTTAGGGTCTCCCCCCTCCGATTTTCTTCTATATCACTCTTGTCCAACACCTTTTTCAGCAAATCCCTGTCCAGCTTCAAATTTCCGGTGTTCAAAGCATTCAAGATAGTTTTTCTTCTCTTGCCGAAGGCGTCTTTTACAAGGGCAAAAAACAAGTCTTCTCTCTGTACATAAATCCCGGGTTCCTTCAATACTTCCAGTTTAACAACCGTGGATTCCACATTCGGTTGCGGAATAAATACGGATGGGGACACCCTCAATAAAATATTCGGAACGGAATAGTATTGTACCGCAATGGACAGGGAGCCATAATCCTTTGTTCCCGGTTTTGCCTGCATACGCTGTGCAACCTCTTTTTGAACCATAACGGTCAGAGATTCCACAGGGACCTTTTCCTCCAAAAACTTCATAATGATAGGAGTTGTTGCATAATAGGGAAGATTTGCAACCACCTTGACTGTTTGGTTTTGAAATTTTTCTTTGATTAATTTATGCAGATCAATTTTTAAAACATCTTTATTTATTATTTCTATATTGGAA
>DASRMN010000108.1:0-4212 GCA_035647935.1 Clostridia bacterium
AATATATTTTCTTTCATAATTCACCCCGATATATCCTATTTATCCAATAATTTATGATTCAAACATCCATGTGAGGTTTTAATTTCCCTCAAAATTATGTTCGGACAAAATTCCGGTTTATTATTACTTTTTTTCCTTTAACTATATAATTATACTCCTTTTATAAAAAATTTAGAATATATTAAATATAAAAAGCCTGCCTTAGGCAGACTTTTTATACTATGATTCTATGATTCATCCTGTGCAGTTTGTTCTTTTTTCTTTTTTCTATATATTATGGTTGAAACTATGATACCGAGTTCGTATAATAACGTCATAGGAATCGCCATCAAGACCTGTGAAACCACATCCGGCGGCGTTAATATCGCGGAAACTATAAATATTATAAGGATAACAAATTTCCTGTACTTTTTGAGTGTTTTCGGTACAACCAATCCCAGTTGGGTGAGTAAAATAATGAGCAGGGGCAATTCAAACACTAAACCAAAGGATAACAGCAAAGAACTGACAAAACTGACATAGTTAGCAAATGAAAATAAAGGTGCAATTTTACCAACCGACACTCCGATAAAAAATTTAATTGTCATAGGAACAATTACATAATATGCAAAAACCACACCCATCAGCAAAAATACGGTTCCCATAGATAGAGCCAAAACAACATATTTCTTTTCTTTTATCTTTAATCCCGGTTTAATAAATCCCCATATCTGGAACAATATTATGGGCGAAGATATAACCAAACCCAGCACCAGACAAATCTTAATATATGACATAAATAATTCCGGTGGGCTTAGATATATAAATTCCAACTCTCCGGCAGGCCTTGTGATAATATCTATAATTTTATCTATATATCTGTAAGCCGCAAATGCACATACAATAATTGCTATAAAAGAGATAACAACCCGTTTTCTTAATTCCCCCAGATGCTCCATTAAAGTCAACCTTGGGCCATCTTCCAGACCATTCTCCATAGGCCCACCTCCTCATAGTCCAAAAAGTTTATGAGGCACTACCATGGTAGTACCCCAACACCTTCCGTATTATTTCTCTTCTTCCTCTGCTTCCTCTACATCCTTTGATATTTTTGAAGCATGATTTTTAAACTCTCCAATTGCTTTTCCAAATGATTTTCCTATTTCCGGAAGCTTGCCAGGTCCAAATATAACAAGAGCTATACCTAGTATTAACAATAATTCCTGAGTACCGAGTCTACCAAACATAGTTTACACCTCCTAGACCATTACATCCAAACACTAATTATCTATTTTAATTTTTTAGGAACCCTGTTTGGGATCTTTGTCTTCAAGGGATAAATCCTCCTTTATTTCGCTGGAAAACTTTCTGAATTCGCTAAAAGCTTTTCCCAAAGATTTTCCCAACTCAGGGAGCTTGCCGGGCCCAACCACTATCAAGGCTATGGCCAGTATTACTACTATTTCCATGGTACCTATTCTCCCAAACATATACACCCCACCTTTGTTTACATTATTTACATAAACCCCAACACAAAATAAAAACCGCTTTTTATTGAAGGCCTGACAACTTAGCTTTATTATAACAGATTTATATAGTTTTTGAAACAACTTTTGTGTTAATTCATAATTTCTTTTTTCAGGCAGGGTTATTGTTATGCCAAATTATTCTCTATATCATTTTTTATCAGGTTACTCCACTTGCCGCATTTATCCCCCCAACGCGCCATTATTTGCCCATCCCTAAAAATTTCTACAACCTCACACATATTAGAACAACCTGAACACTCTATTCCCCTTACGTCGTACCCGGAATCGACAATATCAAAGCCTTGAAAAATAGTTTTCTTCCCCTTGGCGGCATATTCCTCCGCCAGCAGACAACATCCTATGGAACCCATAACATCGTAGTAGGGCGGCACAAAAACCTCCAAACCAAGGGCTTCTTCAAAGGACTTCTTAATCCCTACATTTGCAGCCACCCCGCCCTGGAACACTACAGGTGCCGCTATATCCTTACCCTTGCCCAAGTTATTTAAAAAATTTCTTACCATGGCATCGGAAAGCCCCTTAATAATGTCTTCCTGTTTATGGCCAAGCTGTTGTTTATGTATCATATCCGTTTCCGCAAAAACAGCACACCTGCCCGCTATTCGAACAGGATTAGTTGACTTTAAAGCCAATTTCCCGAAATCTTTTATATCTATGCCCATGCGGGTCGCTTGTCTGTCTAAAAATGAACCGGTACCGGCTGCACAGACCGTATTCATGGCAAAGTCTCTGATTATTCCATCTTTAAGCAAAATAATTTTAGAATCCTGTCCGCCGATTTCCAGTATGGTCCTCACACCGTCAACAAAATTGAGAGCGGCTATTCCATGAGCGGTGATTTCATTTTTAATTACGTCCGCCCCTACTATCATGGCAGCCAAATTTCTCCCGCTGCCTGTTGTTCCAACCCCTTTTATATTAAGCTTTTCATTTGTTTGTAATCTTATTTCTTTTAATGCCCTTTGTACCGCATCTATAGGTTTTCCATTGGTCCCGGTATAAACCCTGCCCACGATTTCCCTATTTTCACTCATTAACACTACACCGGTACTGACAGAGCCTACATCAATACCCAAATAACAATTCTTCACCTTTACTAATCTCCTTTCGTCTTCGCAAAAGATCCACAAAGGCCTCTAACCTTGTCATATATCCGGCTTCTCCCGTCATCTCATCTACAATAAGACATAGATAAGGAATGTCATAATCCTTTTCCACGGTGGGAAGAATACTCTGTGCTACTATTTCCGGCATGCATGTTAGAGGATATACCTGAATTATCCCATCAAAGCCCCTTTTAGCATATCTGACGGCATATCCTATGGTTTCCCTTGCATGTCCGCCTATCATGGTCTTTAAATAGGGCTCTGCTGCCTTCCAAGTTTCCTTTTCGGAAGTTAACCCAAAGGGATTTAAAAAAAGGTGCTCATTCAACCAACGGCTTATTTTAAGAGACTTTTCTATTTCTACCCCCAACCCCCCTAATTTTTTCTCTATATCTAAATTTACAAAGGGTTCTATAATGGTATATATTTCCCCAATAATGCCAATTTTTATAATCTCCTTAGTTGGGTCTTCCTCTACGGATAATATCTTCTCCTTTACATCCTTTATCAGTCGCAGAACGTCCTTATATCCATATACTGTTCTTACGTCTCTATGAAATGAATCATAATGTTTGTCTACAGTACCTCTTATCTTTTCTCTCGGCCTTTTGTAATATGTTGTGTCCTCAAGGTCGTCCACTGCTTTTAATATGACAACTGCCCTTTTCAGAGCCTTTATAATCCTGTATGGATTTTTGGTCCCTGTAAGTTTAAATATACTGTTAAAGAATGTTTTGTAATCACCCTGGGGTGGGTCTAATAAAATAACATCTATATCATAGCCGGCCTCGTTTAACAATTCTTTTTGTATTATCGAATAATACCCGAAACGACAGGGGCCGCAGCTTCCGGTTATTACTATGGTATTTGCTCCCATATTTATACTTTCAATATAATTTCCCATATTAACTTTTAAGGGAAGACAAATAGATTCCGGTGAATACTTTGTTCCGATATTTAGAGCATCCCTACTACATTGGGGAGGTATCACTAAATCTAGCCCCAGTTCTTCTAACAATACCTTTGTAGCCACATATTGATTGCCCATATGCGGGAATGTTATGACCGGTGTGCGGGTGGGAATATCTGTCCTTGCTGTTTGTAGACGGAGAGGGTTATCCTCCCCTGCATCTTTTGGACGGCCGGGATTGTTTATCCCGGTGATTCCCGAGCAAACCGGGCCACTTGCTCCCGTACTATGTTTTTTTCTCCACTCAATCATATCCAGAAAAGCTTCAATTCTCGTGTTGATTCCCGCTTCTCCTGTATGTTCATCTATAGTTAACAATAAAAAAGGAACCTTTTTCTCTTCCCTTGATTTTCTTTCGAACAGGTCTTGTATTATGGAATCAATACCGCATCCGAATGACGATACATAAATAATGCCGTCTATATCCTGAGCCCGAGCTAAGTACATAGAAGTACCCAGAAGTTTTCTCCCGAAACTCCAAAACATTTTCTTATCCAACGTATCTGCATACTTGTTAATATGCTCAAAACCTATCATTCCGGGAACAACAACATAGATACCGTTTTTCCTCAATTTATTAATTAAATCCATAGAACTGTAACTGTCA
>DASRMN010000109.1:0-7262 GCA_035647935.1 Clostridia bacterium
CAACAATATAGAGTATATTGACCTTGCGGATGCATTCGGAAAAGAGTGTTTTCATGATTTAGGACATTTAAACTATGAACTCGGTGCAGTTGAATTTACGAAGGAGATAGATAAATGGTTAAATCGGGAATAAAAATTTTCTTTAAAATATTAATATATACGGCCATGGTCGGGCTGATATGCATATTTTTCACGGGCAACGGTGAATTTATCTACGAAGGATTTTAGACACAGGGGGACAGCATTTTTGTGTCGAAAAAACGCTATCCTCCTGTGTTTTTTATTGCCCCACTACACCCAGTTGCACCGCCTTATTATATTCCAATACCGCCAAATTATAATTTGATATGGCACCTGAAAGGCCCAATTCTGCACTGTATAAGTGTATGATAGACTCCTTTACATCCTGTATAGTACCCATGCCCACATCATATAACTGTTCCGTTATTCTCAGCCCTTCCCTTGTTTTTTCCACGTTTGCATCGGCCAGTTTTATTTGTCTGTATGCACTGTCTATGGAATCATATTTATTCCTGATATCGAATTCTACATTTTGTTTAGAATTTTCAAGTAGGTTCTCCATCTTTAAAAGACTACTTTCCTTATATCTGTACTGATATGTATTGGGTGTATACTTGTATGCATTGGTTTCAAAATCAAGTTTTACAAGTTCATAACTATGTTGAAGCTGAATCATATCAAATCTGGTTTTATGTGCGTTTTTAATGTCCTCGTTCAGATTTGTATCGAAGGCTTCTTGTTCAAAATCAGAGGTCAATTCCAATTCCGTATCTAGGGGATAGTTTAAAATCATGTTCAACGCTCTCAAGGCTTTTTGCATATCACTCTTTGCCTTCTCCAGATTTATTTTTGTCTCATTTAAGGCGATATCCGCCATCAGAACATCTGATTTGGAAACAAGGCCCAAGTCGAATTTCTTATCTGCAATGCCTTTGTTTTTTTGCATATTTTCCAAGCTATTTTTTGTTACGTTCACATAATCCATGGCCTGAAGCGCTCCATAATAGGCAAACGTTACGTTATGCTTTATATCTTCCTTTATGTATTCTTTTTTAAGTTCCTCTTCCTCTAGGGCAAATTTTGCACTTTTGGACAACATGTTGGCTTCTAATTGAAAGCCTTCCACTGTGCCCAAAGAAACACCGAGCTCCTCATATTGCCTTTCTGTCCGACGCGCCTCATTCAATTCTATTTTTTTTACGTTGATATCCAGATCGCTGATTTCAAGCTGGACGGAGTTTTTTATGCCTTCCTCTATGGCTTCTTTCAAAGAGAGAGACTTGAGGGTTTCCGCCGTTTCGTTGTTATTTAATTCATCCGCACCATAAGAAAACAAAGAAAACGTTAATAATATTGATATTAACAATATAGCTATAAGTATTTTTTTCATATTATACAATCCTTTCTATATTTATATTAAATATATAATTCCGAACACAGTCTATTATACTATTTCATTAATCTTACCCAATCCTGTTTATTTGTGGCATGATGTCAAAATATCAGGGGAAAAACTTTTTGTGTTTTGTTCCTTGTTTTAATTTTAAATATTTATAATATTGCATTCAAAGGAGGAATATATTATACTGATGTTATTACCGACTGGCGGGTCGGCAATGTATATACAGTTATTATACAATAACTTAGTTGCTAAAGTAAAGGGTTATAGAAATATAAGACAGTGTTACATATTCATCATCCTGAGACGCACAGAATGAGTTTGACCTGCGAAGGATCTTAGATGATTTTGAATAGGGTGGACAGGGCAATCTGTTCCCGCAATTTTTATAGTAATGGCAAAGAGCAAAATCGGGAGGGATAAAATGAACAAAAAATTAAAGATCATTATACCATTGTTCGTAGTTCTTATGGGAGCGGTGGTGCTAATATCAAGATTCGGCAATTTTACCGCATCCAATAAAACACAGGAGGAAGAAAACTATACACCGGTAGAAGTGCATGAGGTTTCTGTCGGAACCATTGAAAACAAAATTAAAATTAACGGTAAAATAGCTGCAAATGAAGAAATAGCGGTTATACCTAAAGCGATGGGCATAGTTACCAAGGTTAATGTAAAATTGGGGGACTTTGTTAAAGAAGGCGATACGCTTTTTACAATAGAACAGGATGATATCGCAAAAAGCGTCGAACAGGCGGCCAATGCCGTGCAAATGGCAGGCAACGGTGTAACCCAAGCTGAAAACGGTTTGCAGACCGCAAAACTGAACTATGAACTAAACAAGGAGAAAATAGAGAATGCCCAACTAAACTTAGAACGGATTGAAAAGTTATACGAGGAAGGTGCCGTATCTAAAAGTCAGTTGGAACAGGCACAACTGGCTGCTGATGGGAAAAACCTAGAAATGTTGATGGGGCAGGTAAATCAAGCGGAAACGGCACATAAACAGGCCCTGAACCAATTAAGACAGGCAGAAATAGCACATGAACAGGCATTGAGCGGTTTGGGGAATACGGTGGTCAAATCTCCTATGGACGGATTTATATCCACATTGAGTGTCAAGGAGGGCCAGATTGCAACCAACAGTCAACCGGCGACTACAATCGTAGAGACTGATAAGGTATACATTCAAATCAATGTTGTTGAAAATATAGTTAACAGGTTACATGTAGGGCAAGAAGTAGAAGTTAATGTTCCTGCGGCTTTTGATGATTATGTTACTAGCACAATCAGTTATATCAGTCCTACGACAGATATCAGAACACAGCTTTATACCGTAAAAATTTACATAGATAATTCTGAACAAAAAATCAGGCCGGGTATGAACGGAGAAGTAAAATTGAGCATGGACACTGTGGATTCCGCAATTGTTATTAAAGGGGACGCCGTTCTGGACAAAGAAGATAAAAAAATGGTATTCATAGTAGAAGACAACACGGCTATAGAAAGAGAAGTAATTACAGGTTTAGATACAGGGGATTATATAGAAATTAAGGAAGGGCTCGAAGAAGGCGAACATATTATTGTAGAAGGGCAACATTACGTAGAAAATGGCGGCAAAGTCAAAGTTGTGAGGGGTGATTAGCGTTGAATTTATCAAGTATAGCTGTAAAAAGACCCGTTACAATAACGATGATAGTTTTGGTTGTTGTTTTGTTGGGGGCAATTTCGTTAAACAGATTACCTATCGACTTGTTTCCCGAAATACAATTGCCCATAGCCGTTGTATTTACTTCTTATACGGAGGCGGGGCCTCAGGAGGTGGAAAATTTAGTTACAAAGCGGATAGAAGGGGCCATTGCTACCGTAGGGAACATTGATACCGTAAATTCTATAACATCTCAGGGCAATTCAGTCATAATTGCCCAGTTTAATGTGGGGACGGATATGGATTTTGCGTCATTGGAAATGAGAGAGAAAATAGATTTGGTAAAGGGATTTTTACCTGATGATGCGTCGGAACCCATGGTGCTGAAAATAGATCCGAACATTATGCCGATATTGCAAATATCTATGTCCACAGGCGGAGATTTGGCTGAACTACAGTCCTTGGCTGAAGATACCTTCAGTCAGAGATTTGAAAGGATAGAAGGGATTGCTTCTGTCAGCATAGGCGGAAGTTTTGTGAAAGAAATTGAAATAGTGTTGGATCAGGACAGTTTAAGCGGCTATGGTTTAAGTATAAGCCAACTGGCACAAATCATAGGTGCAAATAATATGAATTTATCGGGCGGAACTGTGGATAAGGGAGCCCAAAAACTGTCCGTACGTGTAGTGGGTGAATTCGGCACTGTTGATGAAATAAGAGATATGCCTATTACTCTGGCAACAGGTGAAGTTATTAAATTAGGGGATATTGCCGCGGTCAAAATGACAGCCAAGGATATCAGCACTGTTTCGCGAACCAACGGTAGGGACAGTATCAATATTTCCATACAAAAACAATCCGGGAAAAATACGGTACAGGCGGCAAACCTAGTTAACAAAGAAATTGAGGACCTTAAAAAGGATTACCCGAGTATAGATATTGATGTGGTATTGGACAGTTCCACCATGATTAAAGACTCCATTAACAATGTGGCAAAGAATGCTGTTATAGGCTCTATACTTGCTGTTGTTATCCTGTATATTTTCCTGAAAAATATACGAACAACGCTCATTATAGGGGTATCAATACCTATATCCTTAATTGCATCTTTTACGTTACTGTACGTTAACGGGATTACGTTAAATATGATGACCTTGGGTGGATTGGCATTGGCCGTAGGTATGTTGGTGGATAGTGCCATCGTGGTATTGGAAAATATATATCGTTTCAGGACGGAAGGTTACTCAGGACATGAAGCTGCCATAAAAGGCGCATCCGAGGTAGGCATGGCTATTACTGCATCCACTTTGACAACAATAGCGGTATTTATTCCCATAGTGTTTGTAGAAGGACTTATAGGAACTATATTTAAGGATTTTGCTTTGACGGTTACTTTATCCTTGGGAGCTTCGCTGTTAGTGTCCCTGACCCTTATTCCCGTGTTATCGTCTAAAATTTTAACAACAGATAAGAGAGTCGGGGAAACCAAACAAAAAAAGAGAAAATTAGAGTCTGTTTATAATATCTTTGATAACATATTTGCTAAAATAGAAAATGTATATAAGAGATTGTTGGTTACGGGACTTGAACGCAGAAAAACTACCATAATTGTTTCCGTAGTTATTTTTGCCGTAAGTATAGCCAGCCTATTTGGTGTAGCAACAGAATTCATTCCTGCCATGGATGAGGGAACTATGTCTATTGATATAAGTATGCCTCTAGGTACCAAGATTGAAAAAATGGATAAATTGGCCCGGGTCATTGAGGAAAAATTAACGGCAATTGACGAAATAGAAGTAATGTTTACAAATTTGGGTACCGGCGATATTGATATTTTAACGGGCGGAAGCTCGGGCGGTAACAGCGGAACCATATCGGTAAGATTGGTTAAATTAAAACACAGAAAGAAAAGCACTTCTGAAGTTGCGGAGGAAATCAGGGTTTTGGTAAAAGATATTCCCGGAGCGGAAATTTCCGTCACAGAAACATCAAGCATGGAAATGATGGGATTTACCGTTCCTGTAAGTGTGAACATAAAAGGGGATGAGTTGGAAGTACTGGAGAAGATATCCGATGATTTTAAGCAGATTATCAGTTCTGTAGAAGGAACCAGAGAAGTCAAAACCAGTTTAAGTGAGGCGGTGCCCGAAATTGAGGTTCTGATAAATAAGGAAATTGCCGCAACTTATGGTTTGACCACGGCCCAGATTGCTTCTGCTGTCAGGGGTGTGGCGACCGGAGTTACGGTAACCAAATATAAAGACGAAGGCAAAGAGATAGATGTAGTAATAAAAGCAACCGGAGACGTTACGGATAATTTATCTAATTTTGAACAATTGGGTATAACCACTCCGACCGGAATTAATATACCGTTACAGCAGGTAGCGGACTTGTCTGTAGTGAGAGGACCTGTTCGGATAAATCGGGAACAGCAGGAGAGGGTGGTAACCGTCACCGGCCAAATTACGGACAGGGATTTAGGAAGCGTCACTTCGGACGTTGCTAAAAAGTTGCAGGAGTACGAAATGCCCAGAGGCTACAGTTATAATATGGGCGGAGAAAGGGAAGAAATGGTAAAAGCTTTTGAACAGCTTTTCTTGGCGCTGGCACTCGCTGTAGTACTGATATATATGGTAATGGCCGCCCAATTCGAATCCTTAGTATATCCGCTTATAATTATGTTCACCGTACCGCTGGCCTTCTCCGGAGGGGCATTGGCCTTATTCATAACCCGAAAGGCCTTAGGCGTAACGGCTCTTATAGGAGTGATTATATTAGCGGGGATCGTAGTGAACAACGGTATCGTATTGGTGGACTATATAAATGTATTGCGTAAAGAGGGCAAAGAGAGGTTCGAAGCTGTCACTACTGCGGGACCGATCAGGTTGAGACCGATTTTAATGACTACACTTACCACTATTTTGGGACTTGTGCCGCTGGCCCTCGGAATTGGTGAAGGCTCGGAACTACAGGCACCGATGGCTATAGTGGTTATAGGCGGATTAACTTTATCCACAATTTTAACCTTGGTATTTGTTCCGGTGCTGTATACGGTGTTTGACGATATTGCAGACTCCCTAAAATCGAAATTCAAGAAAGAAATGCAAAGTACTTAAAAGGGTATAAAAAACGAGGTGAAAAAGTGAAGTCGTTAAAAGAACAAAGGAGAATTGAAATTATAGAGGCTGCAATAAAGGTATTTGGGGAGTATGGTTATCATAAGGGTAAAGTAGAGAAAATTGCAGAAAAAGCAGGCATCGGGAAAGCCACCGTGTATGAGTACTTTAGCAGCAAGAAGGAAATATTCCAACAGATGTTAAGGTATGTATTTGAAACATATATAGAAGAAGCTCAAAAAGCCACCTTAGAGAAAGACAGTGCAAGAAGTAAATTTATGGCTCTGTTAAACTATCATTGGGATTTTATTGACTTGCATGTCGATGCTATAGAACAAACTTTTTTTCAATTCAAAAATATTTCAGATGAAATTAAACCCTATATTATGCAGTCACATAAGATTATGATTGGTTTTCTTTCCGAAATTATTGCGGAAGGAATAAAAACAAGAGAGATTAGAGCTGATATAGATAAGGAGAAGGCTGCCCTTATGACATTGGGCGTTATTGCCAGCAGCAATTTTATGAGGTATTTCTCCAAGAACAAAGAATATAGTGACATTGATGCCAAATGTGTTGTTGATGCTTTATTTGAAGGCTTGGGAGTGCGAAGGCAATAAAAAAGGATTTTCAGCTTATTTCGAGAACGTTGTTTTCTATTTTAATGTGAAAGTTGTCCAAAACAGGGTATAATATATGAAATGATTTTTTAAGGGGGCTTTAATTATGAAATGTGAAAAATTGCAGACTTGTCCATTTTACAATAACAAAATGGATATAGAGAGTGGTTTAGGTAAAATGTACAAAAACCGATATTGTTTGGGGAACAAAGAAAAATGTGCCCGATACATAGTTAGTGAAGAGCTGGGAGCAAAGTTTGTTCCTGTGAGTCTTTATCCCAATATGCATGAAAAAGCAGAGGAAATTATTGCGCAGAATAGATAATGATAATGATCCATTCCTGATTTTTTGTTACCTATCTATTTCTTATGGAAGGCTTGATACCATTCAAGCAATAATTCTAATAATTTGGATGTTTTTTAGATGATGTTAAAAGGGTCCTTGAAGGTTCTAGAAA